>JANYFT010000289.1 GCA_025359625.1 Ferruginibacter sp. | reverse complement strand
GTAGACTTTATGCGTAGCCTGCCAGGTGAACTGAGAAGTTTTTTGTTTGGGCCACAGGTGTATGATATGGGTGTGCCATGCTGTTTGCACATAAGTGCCCAGCAAGGCACAAGGATTGCCAACACACATTGCCCGCCCGACACCCTTGTGCCAAGGGAGGGGTAATGGTATGTGTGTACCATAAAATAAATAATCAAATAAGCCATTGTATCAAAACAAACCTATAATTTTAGTGCAAACAACAACCAATAAAACTAAACGCAGCTCATTTAAAAGATCATTACTGATGCCATCTCTGCTAACAGGCACTAAAGAAAGCCGATACTTTCTACCTTAGCACAAAGCACCATGTAAACGTCGGTCAACACAAAAGTATACCGACAGCCCCGGGCATTCTCTTTTATGACCGGGATTTTTTAACGGGGCCGTCGGATACTTTTATAAATGTTACCTGCAAGCCTGCCGAGCGACAGTATTACTATTTGACAGACGAACAACTCACTTGGCTATTTCTAATTTCTGAACGCATCATACCAAGATATGTTAGTAACCAATGATATACTTTATAGTTTCATCAACTGTCAATACAAGGCTTACTTAAAGGGGAAACAACAATTAGGAAGTACTTCTGAATATCAAATACTCTACACCAAACTAAAGCAAATACAAACCGACAATTTTGAAAAGCAGTTTTCGACAAATAGAGAAGGATTTTCAAAGAATATTTCATTTGACAACTTATTCAACAAAGAAGCTAATGCTTTGAATGTGAAATTTGTAAATGAAAATATTGATATTTCGCTTGATGGAATAGAGTTTTCAGGAAAGAAATTTTTTACACCTATTTTCATTACCCCATTTGAAAAAGTTACAAGGGTAGATAAATTATTTCTTGCTTTGCAGTGTACATTAATTCAAACCAACTTTAACATCCAGGCTTCCCTTTGTAAAATTATTTTTGGGCAAAACTTAAAGGAAACAAAATTTAAAGTTTCTACTTTTTCCAAAGCAATTAAAAAAACAGGTGCTGAACTAACGAAATTACTTTCAAATTCAAATGCACCTTTATTTTATAAAAATCAACATTGCCAAATTTGCGAATTTCAAAATTTATGTTTGGAAAAGTTAATTGAAAGAGATGATTTGAGTCTCTTAGCAAGTTTAAAACCGAAAGAAATACTAAGTAAAAACAACAGAGGTCTTTTCTCTGTTAAGCAATTATCGTACAAATTCCACCCAAAAAAGAATCCTCACCTAAAAAGAAAATTCTTACCTGAATTGAAAGCATTGGCAATTCGGGAAGACAAAACTTTTATTCAGCAAATTCCCATTATTCCAACATCTCCGACTGAAATATTTTTGGATATTGAAGGATTACCAGATAGGGGTTTTTATTACTTAATCGGCGTTGTCATTAAAGATAACGGTTTAGAAAAAAAGTATTCCTTTTGGGCAAATAATGAAAATGAAGAAAAAAATATTTTCATTGAGTTCATAACACTTTTGCAATCTTTGAACGAGTTTAGAATTTACCATTACGGAACTTACGAACCACAGGCGTTAAAAACCATTTCAAAAAAAATAACTCCCGAATATCAAGAGTTTATAAAAACAATCCTTGAAAATTCTTTCAACGTACTCAATATTTTTACAAATGACGTTTATCCTCCTACTTATTCAAACAGTTTAAAGGAGATAGCAAGATATTTAAAATTTGATTGGTCGGAAAAAGATGCAACAGGATTGCAAAGTACTTTATGGAGACACAATTGGGAAATATCAAGAAATAATGAATTTAAAAACAAATTGATTACTTATAACATTGAAGATTGTGGAGCATTGGATAAAATAGTTACATGGCTGAAAAATATTAGCAATGAAAATATAGCAAATGCTTCAGAGGTTAAAAAACAATATTATTATTTTAAAATTGGGAAGCCTAACCATCTAATTGCTGATTATGAAGTAATAAATAAGTACTCCTATTTTGACTATCAAAGAAACAAAATTTATCTTAAAACCAGCAAAACCGTAAAAAATGTAGTACATAGAAAAGAAGTAATACAAGAATCTACAAATAAGATTGACAAAAAATATATTTATACTACCTCACAATGCCCTTATTGTGATTGCAATAAATTAAGGACTATTAAGCCTTGTCATAGAATTGTGGTTGATCTGAAATTTATGAGAAATGGCATTAAAAAGTGGGTGGTAAATAATGTATTCTGCAATTATATTTGTAAAGAATGCAAAAAACGAGTTGTTTCAAAATATTATGTAAAAAACAAATCAGTATATGGAATAAACATAGCAGTTTGGTCAATTTATCAGCACATTCAATATAATTTAAGTTTAGACAAAACTATTAAAATGTTGCATGACATTTTCCATGTAAGAGTTTCACAAGAAGTAATGCATGCCTTTCAGTCTAAATTTATCCAAAAATATTATAGTACATACGAAGAAATTAAAAGCATGTTAATTGGAGGTAATTTGATTCATGCAGATGAAACTATGGGAGGGTTACGAGATTTATCAAACGGCTATGTTTGGGCTTTTTCTAATATGGAGTCAGCTTTATACATGTATAGACCTAATCGACAGGCAGACTTTTTATTGGATTTTCTGAAGACTTTTAAAGGAGTTTTAATCACAGATTTTTATACAGGATATGATGCAATACAATGTCCTCAACAAAAGTGTTTGGTACATTTAATGCGTGATATAAATGAAGATTTGTTAATAAATCAATTAAATCAGGAGTTTATGAGTTTTGCCGCTGGCTTGGGACATCTCTTACGAAATATTTTAGAAACAGTAAATAAATATGGCTTAAAAAAACGAAATTTATTAAAGCATAAGAAAGAAGTACAAAATTATTTTTCTAAAATTAGTAACGCTGAATTTGATACAGAACTTACAATTAGTTATCAAAAGAGAATATTGAAAAATAAAGAAAAACTTTTTACATTCATTGAATATGACGGTATCCCTTGGAATAATAATAATGCTGAAAACGCAATTAAAAGTTTTTCTTATTATCGAACGGTTGCAAAAAATAAACTCAATGAAAAAGGGATGACTAATTATCTTGTAATGTTAAGTATTTTACAAACTTGTAAATATAGAGGCATTAATTTCTTTGAGTTCCTTAAATCAGGAGAAACAAGCATTGAGAAATTTTCTCTAAAACATAAATGAAGGTGGTATAAAAAACTAAAGCTGGTTTCATCACCAACACAAGTTTGGGAGAGGAGGAACCAGCATCACAAAGCAAATATAGCCTTTAATTCGGTTTAGTGCAAATTTCTTCGCAAATTTGCAGTACTTTATGACAGAACAACATGTAAAATATTATCTATCTAACCCACGTTTCAACGTATATCTTGCCAAAACAAATAATGACTTTGACAAAGCTTATCGGCTATATAAAGTGAACATTGAGCTTTCTGAAGCTTTCTACCCTATTTTATCAGTACTTGAAGTTAGTTTGAGAAATGCTGTGAATGAAACTTTAAGAACTCATTTTAACGACCCGTATTGGTTTAAAAACCACTTGCCTCCAGAATTTTTACCATCAGTTTCTGAAGCAATTCAAAAAGTTTCGACTCAACGGAAAAATATAACGCCTGACAGAATAATTGCAGAACTCAACTTTGGTTTTTGGAACAGACTATTTAACCGAA
>JANYFT010000270.1 GCA_025359625.1 Ferruginibacter sp. | reverse complement strand
GAGCATCAGTCTGTGAGAAGGTTAATGTTTATCCATAAACAGTATAGAAAGAATTCACAGAAAAATAAATTTGATAAAGAGATCCTTTAATTATTTAAACCAAGTAGCTGAATCATTTGTTCGCTTATCAATTGCCATCAAAAGTTCACAATTTGTTATAATTGCCGGGTAATGTAAAGCAACAAAATACTCTATTTTCGATGCCTGAAAAGTATTAAAAATCAACTAACTTTTAAACACTAAAATGAGCACCAACTACCAAAGCAAATCAATACAGCATTTTGCAATGATCATTTCATTTTCTTTTATTGCATCCATGCAATCCTGTAAACAATCACCAACAGATTATGCAACAAAATGGACAAAAGATATAAAAGCAAAAATTATTGAAGATGCCAGCCTGCAAGCTGACAGTACTTTTGTTGATACCGTCCGGCATGAAATGACTTTATTTAAAAACAAGAAAAAATTAAAACAATATTTTTTTGCTTTAAGAGAAGACCATGATGAAAATAGTAAGAAAATTATTTATGATACTGCGATGATTATTTTTTTTAGCACTGACCAAAATTTTCAGTTGATAAAACAACCACAAATACCAAAAGCAGATAGGAGTTATGAAGGTGTTGCTTACCACAATGACCGTTACGGTCTTGCTGAATACAATTATAGAAAAGGGCTTATAAAAGAGATAGGATTTCATTTTAAAAACCTGAATGTTGGTACCTGGGTAAAATATGATTCAACAGGTAAGCCCGCTGAACCGGTAGATAATGGAAATGCGGAAAAGCTTGAAAAATTGAAAGACATGAAATATTACCGGTAAGATTACTACTTTCAACTAATTTGTTTTATTGGTTTGTTATTACTGAATTCAACAGCAGTTTTATCCTCTTAAGGATTGCATGAAAATGTGATCCTTATTTTTTGTTGCTAAATGAAATTTTAATTCTTTCTTTTATCAAAAGAAACATCCCAATACTTTCAGGTTAAAATATATCCATTCACTTTATAACAGGTTCAAATATCAGCAACTACTTTTACACGCTTTATTTATCTGTTCTTTCTAACACAAAACTATTTCAGTTCTGCTTCGCAAACCTGACGATTTTTAAAGTAGTAATTAACCCTATTTTATCTGAGTAACATTTAAGAAGAAAGCTGCGAGGTCATCGCTTAATAAAACTGTTTCGTTACTTTTCTTACTATATTTTTATTGTACACTTTATTAATTTATAGCATGTTTAGCAGACTATGCCTGATAAAGTATTAACTTATTAAGAGGAAATATCCAGACAATATTATGCTTCTAAAAAAATAAAGACATGAAATATAAAAAAAGCAGAAAGCCAATCACGAGATTGGCTTTCTGTTAAAAAAATAGATATTTTTTACTGCTACTTATTCGAATAAATAAAGAACCTAACATTAATTATTTGCAATCGAAATCCAACTTCCTGTAGAAGTCCAAGGGTCAGTAGTTCTAACAGCACCACGTTGAGTAGTACCTACAAAGAAAGGTAACCCAAGGGCAGCTAAATTTTGTCCACCAGATAAAGCTGGAGAACCGGCTAGGGGTTTAAGAGCACCATCCAGTTTAAAATCACTTAAAGAGGATAAAGCGCTATTTCCATTTGATGCACCACCAAGAATACCAAGTAATGCATTATCTGTAGCAGTTGCAACAGGCACAGGGTTTCCTTCGATTGGCGATTTTACTACTGGAGCAGCAGAATTTGTTTGGAAAATATTGTAGGCAATTACGATGGAATCATTCAAACTTGGGGTATTGGCAACCAAAGGATAGGTTGTTGGAGTCATTACTACTGCAAAAGGTTGTTGCTGAGCAATAATCAAAGAGTTCACCAAAGTAAGTCTTGAATTCCTTCTTACAAAGATAGATCCATCATAATAATGAGCGGAGCTTAAGGCATATCCCTGCGCTACTGAAGGCTCAATAAATGTTGCATTTGCTATGAAGGCATTTGTGTGTGGACCTACATTTGTTGCACTTGCATCATTATCAGTTTCAATAGTGTGAGAACCCGAGTTATCACAATTTGTTTGTCTGTAAGCAATGATAAATTGCATTTTTCCATGGTATCCTTCATCTTCATCATAACAATCGTCATGAGCCTCGTACATAAGTACATGATCCAAATTTACAGTTCCGCCAAAAAACTCTACTGCGTCATCGCCAGACCATGCAACTTCATTATGATTGAAAACTGTACCTGCGCCTACACCGCAAAATGTAAATCCGTTTACTTCTTTGTTGATCTGGTAAACTATACCACCGTCAAATTCAAAACGGTTGTAAGTAACAGAACCAGAATTATCTAAAGAATCTGTACCACCATACCTGTTTCTTTCGTCAGGATGGTAATCGAATGCTTCGAAAAGGCCCGTGGTAGCACCGTTTGCCCTATGTATTGGAGCATTACCATAAAGAACAACACCACCCCAATCTCCAAAATGACGTGAACCCACTGGTTGCTCTGAAGTCCAAATAATTGGTGAATTGGCAGTACCATTAGCTACTAATTTAGCACCTTTTTGAATACATAAAGTTCCTTTATTGTTTTCAAGGTTTACAGTATCTGGAATTGCAGGACCCGTACTTCCCATAATTGTAACGCCAGGATTCACAGTTAAGGTAACACCCGGAGAAACATAAACAAGACCCAATAAAATTGTTTTCTTTGTTACAGTTGTGTTAACTGAAATTGTACCTCTTAAGGTATCTTGTAATGCACCAATTGATAGAGGCTTTTCAATATTGCCTAAATCATTTTTTTTACACGAGCTGATGAGAGCGGTTAAACCCATAGCTGCTAAAATAATTTTTTTCATTTTTGATTTTTTGATTTTAATTTTTAAAAAATTTCATTTAATAAATGCGGCGAAGGTTTTTTTTAAGGTGTACTGAATTCTAACTTTTCGAATAAGTAATCAAAAATATCAACCTTGTATTACCGAATAATTAAC
>JANYFT010000035.1 GCA_025359625.1 Ferruginibacter sp. | reverse complement strand
CAGAAGGAAGAATATTGTTGGATGGCCATGATTTAAAAGAATATGATTTGATGGAATTAAGGAGAGAAGTGGGCGTAATTTTCCAGGATTATATCCGCTATCAAATGACGGTGTCGCAAAATATTGCTGTTGGTAACATTGAGGAGAAAGAGAATGAAAGCCTGATTCAACAAGCCGCCAAACAAAGCCTGGCGGATGCACTGGTACAAAAACTGCCGGATAAATATGCGCAGGCACTGGGCAAAAGATTTAACCAGGGTGTAGAGTTATCAGGTGGAGAATGGCAGAAAGTTGCACTGGCAAGGGCTTACATGAAAGAGGCACAGTTATTAATTTTAGATGAACCCACAGCAGCACTGGATGCAAGGGCAGAGTACGAAGTGTTTGAACGGTTTACCGAACTAACAAAAGGCAAAACCGCCGTATTGATATCGCATCGGTTTTCTACTGTAAGAATGGCTGACAGAATTTTGGTGCTTGATAATGGCACACTTTTAGAATCGGGTGACCACGCCAGTTTACTACAGCAAAACGGACGGTATGCCGAACTATTTAATCTGCAGGCCAGAGGATATCAATAAATTTGTAAACCAGGCGGGGCAATAAATTTATAGGGCTTAATTTCCAACTATCCTTTTAAGTAAAGATTGGGCAGTTTGCCAGTTCCATCCTTCGAACCTGCCACGCTGCACTACCAACGTATTATTTTGGGGGTATTGTAAAAAATAATGAAAAGCAAATTTTTGTGATGGGTATTGCCAGCCAATTACCTGGCCAAAACGCAGGTCATTAAACACCAGGGTATCACTCCATTTTTGCACCGTATAAAATTGCTGTGAAAAACGGATGAGCTGCTGAACATCTTTATGGCCGCCAAATGATTGCAGCAAAAAATCATTGCGTGGAAAATATTGAAAAGTAATTTCCTTTTTACCGTCGAATACGGAACAAAAGCCAACATGGTAGCCACTATCGTTACCTGCAACAACATACCATAACCAGTTTTGCAAAGGCGCCGGCGCAGTGAAATATCTTGTATAATTTATTTGTTGTTTTTGCAAAATTTCTTTTACATCTGTGTTTATTCTGGCTTTGTTAAATAAACAGTACACCAGGTACAATGCACTTAATCCAAGTCCCATGCGCCACCATTTTTTCCGTTGGGGGTTTAATTTTTTTAACAAGATAAGGGCTACGCAGGCAATGCCGGGCCAGATGGAAAAAAAAGGATCGGCTACATAAATGGCATTAAAAGAAATGCGCTGGTGGCTGAATGGTTCAAACCAGCCGACACCATAATTATTAAAGGCATCTATAAAAATATGTATGAAAATTGTTCCCCCAAAAAACAGTATCCATTTTGGTAACCGGATATTGTGTGGCCGGTGCAGGCGTTCTGCAACCAGGGCAAACAGGGGCGTAATGAGTGCCCAAAATAAAAATGAATGCGTGAAACCCCGGTGCGCCAATAAATTAGAAGTGGTGTTGAGCCAGGTGGATGCTAAAAAATCTATATCAGGAATACTTTGAGCTATTGCTCCCCACAGCATTGCTTTTTTACCCAATGTTTTTCCGGCAAAAGCCTCGCCCATGCAGGCCCCGAGTGCAAGGTGGGTAAGAGAATCCATAGTGATGATTGATTGGCAGCAGTATCAATTACACCTGGCTGCCTGTAATGATTTATTTTATTTCCACTATCAAATTTACCTGAGTTTTTTTGATTATGATAAATTTTTCATTTATACTATACTGCAAATACCCGCAGCAATTTGCAAAGAGGTAATTAAATGTAAACCCATTTTGACTTACTGACCAAAGACTTCTTTTACAATCGTTCTACCTATGCCTAACCATAACCTGATTATTTTTTTTCTTCAAACTGTGATTTTTTTAAAGGTTAGTACACTAATAAAGCAGCTTCAGCAACGAAGTGTTTTTTTATAACTAACATTAAAACTTTGAACAATGAAAAAATCAATTAGTACATTTTTGATCTTATTTTTTTCTTTCGCCGCTTTCGCCCAGGATATTTCCGGCAAATGGAGCGGCATGATAGAGACAGGGCAAACGGAACAAGTCTATTTCAATTTTAATTTTGTAAAAGCAGGCAACAATTATACAACAGACATTGAGATCCCCGCAAGAAAAATAACTGGCCTTAAACCAAAGGAGACGCATATTGCAAATGGCGCTTTAGTGGTGGATGGCGCTAACCTGGGTTTTAAATACGAGGGGAAGTTGCTGCAGGATAATCAGCAAATAGACGGAACTTTTATAGAAGGTGAATATACATTTCGATTGGTGCTGAAGAGGTCTGAAGCGAAAATAGAAAGCACTGCCAAATAGCCTCAGCCATTTTGTTGAAGCAAATAACAGCATAGGTTTGCTTCGGATTCCCTAATTTGAAAAACATTCATTATTTGTGTAAAAGCTGATGGACAAAAAAGAAACATTTATAACGGCCATAAAAGCCAACGAAGGGCTGATATACAAGATAGCGGCGGTGTACACGGATAATACGGAGGATAGGAAAGACCTGGTTCAGGAAATTGTTTACCATCTCTGGAAATCATTTGAATCCTTTAATCAAAAATCAAGTTTGAGTACCTGGATGTATAGGGTAGCCATGAACGTTAGTATTTATCATCTGAAGGTTGCCAAAAGAAAAGTTTCTACCATTCCGATTGATGGAGAAGCTATCAATTTTCACGAGCCGGAAAACAACGACCTGGAAGACAGATTGAAAAGATTCAGACAATCCGTAGACAAGCTGAACCTGCTTGAAAAAGGCATTGTGATGCTGTATGTAGAAAATAAAAGCCACCAGGAAATTGCAGAGATCACTGGCATTTCAGTAACCAATGTAGGAACAAAGATATCCCGGATAAAAGATAAATTAAAAAGCCAACTTACTAAACAACAATAATTATGGAACTGGACGATTTAAAAAACTCCTGGGAAGCCATCAACAAACAGGTAGACAACCAACAAAACTTAAACCCCCAAATAATTGACAAAATGACAAGGAATAAATACAATGCAAGCTTACATAAAATTATCTACCCTGAACTTATCGGCACACTCGTTTGCTTTGCCAGTGCAGTTTATATAGGGTTTAACTTTGGTAAACTGGATACAGTTTTCCTGCAAGGTGCAGGCATCCTTGCAATCTTGCTTTTAGTGGCACTTTCAATAATCAGCCTGCTAAGTGTGCGGCATTTTAATATGCCAGCGGATGTAAGCAAACCGTATGCGGAAATACTAAAAGCATTTGCCGTTCAAAAAATCCGGTTTCATAAATTTCAGCAAATAAATGTAATGCTAAGCTACCTGCTGCTGGTGGACACCATTGTTTTGATGTCGAAATTTTTTAGTGACAAAGACATTAGTGACAATAAATATTTCTGGATATTCTCTTTTCCTTTGGGGTATATATTCCTGTTGTTCTTTTCAAAATGGGTATCAAAAAAGTACAACAATACACTTCGGCAGGCAGAGCAATTGCTCAAAGAATTAGAGTCTTAAAGAAAAACAATGCAAATGGGATAATAGATTGATAGTAGCAGGGCTTGATGGGTTACCGAAAAAATTGTTTTAAAAAATTCATTGATTTATTTTTTATTAAATGAATTTTTTGATTACACTTATCAGTCCTGATTTTTGTATTACGCCACTTTGCCTCCATAATGGCTGTCCGTTTTTAAACAATATTAATGTTGGTACACTTTGCACCTGGTACTCACCAGCGGCCTGTTGATTTTTATCTACATCTACTTTTATGATGGTGGCAGCATCTCCAATTTCATGCTTCACTTCTTTTAAAATAGGTGCCATCATTTTGCAAGGGCCACACCAGGTGGCTGTAAAGTCTACCAGCACCGGTTTATCAGATTGTATCATTTCTTTAAATGTCATGATTGTAATTTTTTGTCTTCTTTTAAAGTTTGTTTGGGGTTTCTTTTTTAAACATGCCAAACAATAAGGCACCAAGAAGTATACCGTAAATGGTACTGTTAAACGGCTTGGATGTAATCATACAGGTGCCGTATGAACAACCGAAAAGATAGCATGGACATTTATAGCTGAAGTTTAGTAGCCCGTTAACCTAATCTACAATAAAAGAAAATTTTGTTTGCGCATATTGAGGAAGTTTTATTTTTTCTTTCAAATTCAGAAACGATTCATACGGCCCATTGATGGAAAATAGGTTTAAAAGCCAGGCTGGCACCCCATTTCCCGGGTCAACCTGAATTCTATAATCAATTTTAAACAGCTTGTTGTTAAGAGGCGTAACCGTCCAGATGGCGTTTGAATATTTAATTCTTACCAGGTGATTTTTTTCAGCCAAATATTCATTTACATTTTTAGCTGCAATGGTCATCACTTTATTTGCTGTGTTTTGAATAATAGTCATTCGTATAACCATATCACGGTTTTCAAATGGCCAGGGGCATTCAATTTCGGTATAATAAAAAACATCTACAGGGGTATTTTCTTTAAGCAATTGCGATTTGGTAGTTTTATAGACCCATTGATACTGATGATTTACATCTAATAACACCGCCGCCAGTTGCGATATTCTTCCTTCAAATTCGCATTCAACTTTTAATTCGTCAAATTTAAAATTGTCTGTTTTTCGTGAAAATACTTTAATGCCGTTTTTATCTTTTTTCAAAGTCCAGCCTTGCTGGCTTTTTGCCGAAATTTGTAGCAGCAGGCAAGTAAATGCCAGTAAGAAAAATTGGAATTTCATTGGTATATTATTTTCATAAATAAAATCATTTATACATCGGGTTAATAGCGCTATTACCCTGCGGGTGATGGTAAACAAATAATTCATTTAAAAATCATCTGCCTGTTCCTGGTTTCTTTCACCAATGCCCCAGGCAAGGTACGCAGCATTGACTATAACACTGCCGTGTTCAGCCTACTTTCACAAAACAATCTGATTTTTAAACTGCTGTTTTAATTTGTACTATGGAGGGCATTAAATAAGGTGGGTGACCTTAATAGTTTTTTTGCAAGGATATAAATATTGCTACTGGCCTTTTTTGGATACCGGAGTTGGAGGGGCAATAAATCTAAAACAGGTACCTGCTTTCAGGAGGTAAAAATGTAATAAATACTTTCAATAATTTTTAAAATTCCCGCACATTTTTTGGCCGGCAACATAAATGTGCAAACTTTTATTTTATTTTCACTGACAAAAAAATTACCCTGCTAAGGGCATTTAAATATTTCCAGCTTTGTTTATATTGTTAACCCGCAATGTTTATTCTTCCCATTACTTCGGTTTTAAGTAATTTGCTAATCGGTATCTGCGATCCGCCTATCAACAAAGTATAATCCTGTATATTACTTATCTTTTTAAGGTTTACAATAAAAGATCGGTGAACTTTCATAAAGCCCATCCCACATATTTTTTCTTCTACAGCTTTCAGGGTACTGTGGGTTATATAATTCTTACCCAGCGTACAGTATTTTACATAGTCACCAACGCTCTCAATGTATAAAATATCTTCATAGTTAAGACGGGTAAGTTTGCCATCCGACTTAATGAAAATATCTTCTTTTTTTACATCTGTTTTTCTGTCAATAAAAGATTCCGTGACCTTGTTAACAGCCTCCTGAAAACGTACATAAGAAAATGGCTTTTTCAGATAATCTGTAACGTTATATTGAAAGGCATTATAAGCGTAATCTGTTTTTGAAGTGGTAAGGATTACCTTTGGCATCACCGTTAACTTATCCAATAGCTGAAAGCCGCTGTCACCAGGCATTTCTACATCCAGAAATAAAATGTCTGTTGCATTGTGCTGAAGAAATTCCAGGGCAGATTCAGCGTCGGCGAAAGAACCTGCAACATTTATCATACCCGACTTTTCGCAGTATCGTTCAAGAAAATTTCTTGATATGGGTTCATCCTCTGCAATAATAGCATTTAGTTTCATAAGGGAGTTTAAAGGGTTAAAGCTTTAAGTTTTGTCAGATCATTTTCAATAACAGGTATCAACTGATACAATTCATTTTTAAATGCTGTATATAGTTCATGTACCACATTTACGCCGCTTGCTCCTACACAATTTTTTTCAATAATTTCGGCTTTATATGTCAATCCCGTTAAGCCAACAAAACTTAAAATGGGTTTTATTGTATGAATTTTTTTTCTAAAAATTTCAGTGCTGCCAGCGATAAAAGATTCTTCCAATTCATTTAGTTGCGTGCTGATGGCTTGCAAAAATTGTTCAAAAACCATTTCTGCATGTTCATTATCATCCTCATAAAGGCTCTTTAAAAAATCAATGTCAAGTTTACTATTGAACTCAAAATATCCGCCACTCATTATTTAAAAGGATTTGTTTACTGTAGTTAGTTAAGTAGCTAACGAAAAAAATTGCATATTATTTTTTAGTGCCTGGCGGAACAGACGCAAAAATTGCTACAATAATAAAAGGGGTATGCTTTTATCTTTTTTCTGAAGGCTGCGGTAAATTTTTTTTGAGTTGTTAATACTATAGTTTTTAAACTACCCCTAATATCAAACCTGGTAAGCAAGCTACAAACAAGGCACTCATAGAGGCTAATAATATCAGGGCATTACAAAATCGAAATTGCAAAGGTTAAAAAAAATTGCATTTTTAAATATCAATAACGATCAATTGCTAATATTTTATTATCTAGCTCCTATTTTTTTGCCATATAGAAATAACCTGAATTGTTAATCAAAGTTGTTATAATCATCATAAAATATCTTTTTAGTGATAGAGATTAAAAAAATATTAGTGTCTTGTTTAGATATTATTTTCTTTAAATCTAATAATTACCACTTTTTATCGTTCACTAAGTTTATATAAAATAGAATATGCATTAATACATTCAGGTATGGCTAACGCAGACAACAAAGGGGGATCATTTTTTAACCGTCTTGTATTAAGAAATAGCAAGGAGATTTATAAGCCAGATACCGCATATCAAAAGGCGTTGCTTGAATTATATGAGGATGCTTATATAATTATTAATCATGAAAATAAAGATATTGTTGATTTTAACGACAGGTTGCGAACCATGTTTCAATTTCCCCCTGAACTGGACCTTAAGCAACTGCAGCTTACAAGGCTGATGATGCGTTACCTGGCAGATGACAGTACCAACAAGGAATTAATGATGAACAATATTCCTGATTTATGGCAAGGGGAGGCTACCTTTATGACCCATCAAAAAGATAAATTGTACGCCTATATCAAAAGCAATATTTTTTATGAGGAGGCAACAAAATTTCAGATAATAAGCATCAGAAATATTACAGAAAAAAAAATTGCTGAACAGGAGTTAAAAATTTATAAAGACAAGGTTGAGAATGCCACCAAAGCAAAGGCCCGCTTTTTAAGCAGCATGAGTCACGAACTGCGTACACCACTTAATGGAATAATAGGAACTTCCAATCTTGTTTTAATGGAAGCTAACCTTCCTGAAAATATTAAAAACCATGTAAACATTTTGCGCTATTCTTCTGAACACATGTTGGGGATTATTAACGACATACTTGACTTTAGTAAAATAGATGCAGGAAAGCTGGAGCTTAAAAAACATACGTTTTACCTGATGGCATGTATTGAAAATACCATCAAATCATTTGAGGCACAGTTTCAGGCTAATGAAACCACTTTTATATTTTCATCAATGCCGGGGTTAACAGACATCAGAGTAATAAGTGATGAAGTAAAGCTAAGCCAGGTATTCAACAATCTTTTATCCAATGCTCTAAAATTTACTATGGGTGGCACGGTTACATTTACCGTAAAAATTGAAAAGTTGGAGGAGCACACAAGTACCATATTATTTGATGTAAAAGATAGTGGTATTGGTATACCTAAAGAAAAGCAGGAAGAAATATTTCAGGGATTTGCACAGGTACATGTTGATGAACTGAGCAGAAAATTTGGCGGCACTGGCCTCGGCCTTTCGATAAGCGAAAAACTGGTGGCTAAATTTGGTGGCAAACTGGAAGTTGAAAGCGCCCCCGGCGAGGGAGCCCGTTTTTATTTTACCCTTCCATTTATAAATGCAAAACCAAAAGAAATTAAAGCAGCAGACGAAAATATTATGGGTGTAAAATGTATTAAGGATACAGTGGGCTTAAGAATATTAGTAGTGGAAGACAATGCAATTAACGCCAGCATATTAATTAGTTTTTTAAAAAAATGGGGCGTAAGGGTTAAAGAAGCTGGAAACGGCATACAAGCTTTGGAGCTTATTAAATACCACCAATTTGACCTTATATTGATGGATTTGGAAATGCCTGAAATGAATGGTTATGAAGCCATAAAAAAAATACGGGAAACAGACAGGGTAACACCGGTGCTGGCATTTACAGCTACGTTACTTGAAAATATGGAATCACTGATATCTGAAACAGGGTTTAATGATTATGTTCTAAAACCTTACCGTCCCGCAGAATTAAAGAAAAAGATTTTAGAATACGCTCCCCACCGCATAGTTAATTATGTATAGAACAGACTGATCTTTCATTGATGGTTGCAGGTATGTATTCACCCCGTTAATTAATTTCACCTCACTTGCTCGCCTGCAGCAAAATTAGCTTGCAGCTTTTAGCAACTGCTACAAATGCATTTATGATAAACGGTTGAACCCTGCCATTATTTATCAATAATTTTATAACCGGAAAAGACATTGTGTAAAATAGCTTTGAATGCATCTTACTACAATAACTTTTTATATGGTATAAAAACATTGGTTATGATGCAAAATAAGTTGCGTTTTACAATAGTCTTTTTTCTTTTTATTGCAACAGTTTTTGTTAAGCAAACTGCACTGGCACAGCAGTATGATTGTAACTTTAAAGGGCCGGTAATAAATATTGATTTTGGCAGCAGCAACAATCAAAAAGAGATCAATCTTTTACCAATAGCCAACTACAATAAGATATCAGATGATGGCTGCCCCAATGATGGCAACTTTTCATTTGCATCTTACCTCAGCGGCTGCTTTGGAGCAAACTGGCATACACTTCCCGAAGACCATACCCCCGGCGATATCAATGGCAGGATGATGGTAGTAAATGCTGCGGAAGAGCCGGGCATTTTTTTTATTAATTATATTGCGGGCCTTAAACCAGGCACCACATACGAAATTTCTCTATGGCTGGTAAATGTTTGTATAACCGGGCAATGCGGTACCATTTATTCTCCTGATATCAATATTATCATCTCCTCAGGCGAAAATAATTTAGCCAAGTTTGCAACAGGCATTATATCGCCAACTGAACAACAACCCCAATGGAAAAAATATACCGGCCTTTTTAGCGTGCCACCCGGCGCCAATGTGGTAGCCATAAAAATGGATGACAATGCCAATGGCGGCTGCGGCAACGACTTTGCTTTAGACGACATCCAGATAAAAGAATGCAGGATGCTGCCGCCCCCCATCACAGTAACCCCGCAGTCATTGCCGGTTAAAACAGCACCAGTGAAACAAGCTAAAAAGCCGGCAAAAGCACCAGTTGTAAAAGAAAGTGCTCCTTCTTTAGTAATCAGTAAAAAAAGCGATCCTGTTATTGTAAACGCACCGTTTACTATGCCAGTTACCTCAGCGGCAGTAAAAATAGAAAAGTTAGCCGGGCTGCCCCTTCCGCTGCCCATTGCAACAAGGGCGAACCCTTTGATAAAAAAAATTGAAACTACAGCAACAGAAATGGTAATAGAGTTGTATGATAATGGAGAAATAGATGGCGACACGGTTACCATTTATCACAACAACCAGTTGCTGGTGTCGCATGCCGGCCTTACTGCCAGGCCTATAACCTTAAAAATAAAGATAGATAAAGAACATCCCCATCACGAGCTGGTAATGGTAGCAGATAACCTCGGTTCGATACCGCCCAATACTTCACTGATGATACTAACGGCAGGCGATAAGCGCTATGAAATTTTCATTTCATCCTCCGAGCAAAAAAATGCAAAAATTGTAATTGATTTAAAAGAACCATAAAAGCAGATGCGTTCTTGTGATTTGCTTTCCGGATGCACAGAAATGGGTTTTATGCTTCACAAACAAAAGGCTTTGTCTCGTTGCATTGAGCCTTTGTTTCGTTGCATTAAGGCTTTGTCTCGTTGCATTGAGGCTATGTCTCGTTGCATTGAGGCTTTGTTTCGTTGCATTGAGGCTATGTCTCGTTGCATTGAGGCTTTGTCTCGTTGCAGTGGCCCTCTGTCTTTGTTGTTAGCCCATAAAAAGCCCGATTGATGATTTGATCAATAAGGAAGATATAGATTGGTAAAACGTATTGTACTAACGACAATACAAAATGTATAATAACAGATTGTTGATTATCAGTAATATTTTATTCTTACTTTTAGTTTTTAATAGCGTCTTATAACATAAATACAGACGTTGAACCAACATTGCTACCGCAATGGGCCATATACTGTTTTTGTAGTAAATTAGTATTCTAAACTTTAATTTATGCAACAAAAAAAACACTTAGCCAGTATGCGGTGAATGCACTGCAACGAACAGATGATTTATTAAAACTGGGCGAATACAGCCCGGCCACCATTCGTAATTATTTACAGGAATTACGTTTTTTGTTTAGTTATTTCTGCGATGTTCGTCCTTCTCAACTTACCTATGACGACACGCTCAACTACCTGATTTATCTCAACAAAACCCATGGTTGCAGCAGGGTAAAATCTAAAATGGCAGCCAATAGCTTTGCTTTT
>JANYFT010000210.1 GCA_025359625.1 Ferruginibacter sp. | reverse complement strand
ACCTGCAATTGAGGCTGCATTTTCTAATGCAATACGGGCAACTTTTGTTGGATCAATTACACCTCCCTTAAACATATTTTCATACACTTCAGTGCGGGCATTGAAACCATAATCAGCTTCGCCTTCTTTAATATTCTGTACAACAATTGAACCTTCAATACCACAGTTGGCAACTATCTGGCGCAATGGTTCTTCAATGGCACGTTTAACAATGGCAATACCAGTTGTTTCATCCGCATTTAAAGCTCCTTTCAGTTTTTCTAACCCTGCAATTGCACGAATATACGCAACACCACCACCTGGTACAATACCTTCTTCCACCGCAGCTCTTGTTGCATGTAGTGCATCATCAACACGGTCTTTCTTTTCTTTCATTTCTACTTCTGTAGCAGCACCTACATATAATACCGCAACACCGCCGGCCAATTTAGCCAAACGCTCTTGTAATTTTTCTTTATCGTAATCGGAAGTTGTATTTTCTACCTGAGCTTTAATTTGATTAACACGAGAAACGATCTCAGATTTTTTTCCTTTACCCCCAACAATAACTGTATTATCTTTATCGATTGTTATCGAAGTAGCCTGGCCAAGAGATGTTAATTCAACACCTTCTAATTTGTTGCCCAATTCTTCGCTGATAACAGTACCGCCAGTTAAAACAGCAAGGTCAGTTAACATTTCTTTTCTTCTGTCGCCAAAGCCCGGAGCTTTTACTGCAGCCACTTTAATAGTACCACGTAATTTGTTTACTACCAATGTTGCCAGTGCTTCACCATCAAGGTCTTCTGCAATGATCATTAATGGACGGCCGCTTTGTGCTACTTTTTCTAAAATAGTCAGGATATCTTTCATAGCAGAAATCTTTTTATCATAAATTAAGATAAAAGGATTTTGCAATTCAGCCTGCATTTTTTCGCTATTGGTAACAAAATAAGGAGAAATATATCCCCTGTCAAATTGCATACCTTCCACCACATCAACTGTAGTATCGGTGCCTTTTGCTTCTTCAACAGTAATAACACCTTCTTTACCCACTTTAGCCATTGCCTGTGCAATCAGCTTACCAATTTCATTATCGTTGTTGGCAGAAATAGTTGCCACCTGCTCAATCATTTTGCTGTTGTTGCCAACATCTTTTTTCTGAGCTACCAGGCTTTCTACTACCGATCTTACTGCTTTATCGATACCACGTTTTAAATCCATAGGGTTGGCTCCTGCTGCTACCATTTTCAACCCTTCGCTGATAATGCTTTGTGCCAGTACAGTTGCAGTGGTAGTTCCATCACCTGCAAGGTCTGCAGTTTTAGAAGCTACTTCTTTAACCATTTGTGCACCCATGTTTTCAATAGGGTCTTCCAGTTCAATTTCTTTTGCAACTGTTACACCATCTTTGGTTACTTGTGGTGCACCAAACTTTTTTTCAATTACCACGTTTCTGCCTTTTGGCCCAAGTGTTACTTTAACTGCATTAGCCAAAGTATCCACACCCTTTTTCATTTTGTTACGGGCTTCTATATCGAAGAATATCATTTTTGCCATAAAAAATTGCCCCTATCCCCTAAACGAGGATTATAACCTGTGGAGCTTACCAGGTTTTTATTTTTTAAATGTATCAATTTTAAAAGAACTAAGTTTCTCCGCCGCGGCGGAGGGGGCTTATACTATTGCCAATATATCGCTCTCTCTCATAATCAGGTATTCAATACCTTCGAAAGTGATTTCCGTACCGGAATATTTACCATATAAAACAGCATCCCCTGCTTTAACAGTAACGGGTTCGTCCTTTTTACCAGGACCCGCTGCTAATACCACACCACGTTGTGGTTTTTCTTTTGCCGTATCCGGAATAATAATACCGCCTGCAGATTTTTCTTCTGCAGCCGCTGGTTGCACAATCACCCTGTCATGCAAGGGTGTAATGTTTAACTTCTTAGCCATAATAGTATTGATTTTTGTTTGTTTAGATTATATGCCTTTTTATCGTTTTTGAAAGGCAGGATGTCCAGCACCAAATTCGTACCAAAGCATGATAAAGGCATAGTTGTCATGCTTTATCTTTAAAAAAATGACAAGTGAGCTATTAAATGTAAAATAGTCAGACAATACAACCATGTGCCGGAGAATTTTGTCAGTAAATAAAAACCAATGGACAAACCATTTTACACTCAGGCAATTATTATTTTATTTCTGACAATGATTGTATTGTTGTGCAATAAAAGCAGGCTGCCGGAAGTGCAGGAAATAAAAGATGACCATGCAAAAATTGTTACTGCCGGCTTTGCTTGCGGGCCCACTTGTGATGCCATTGGATATGTTGTACAGACAAGTGATAGTATAGTTTTTAATCCTCAAATTTTACCTGCCGGATTTCGTGTAAATAACCTGCCTGTAAAATAACCTACAAACGTATAGGCAATTTTCCTACGCCCTACGCCGGGCCTTACTATGAACAGATACTATACTGCAGTTAACACAGTAAAACCGCAAACACATTTTGCAGGGAGGGTAAAATGTTTACCTTCGCAGCTCAAAAGTTCTTTATAAATGATCAGCAGAAGAAATATCAGGGTTAAAGTAATGCAAAGCTTGTATACTTTAGATGCCATGGGCAACGAGATAAAACCCGCCGAAGCAGTGCGCCTTTTAAAAAAGCAGATTGACCAAAGCCGTGCACTGTTTGTTTACCTGGTTTACTTTTTAAGTGAAGTAGCCAGGTACGCAGAAAAAGATGCGCTGAAAAAAGCTTCCAAACATTTACCTACAGAACAGGACCTTAACATTAATACCAAAATAGTTGGTAACGAATTATTATGGAAAATTGTAGAAGAACCCCGTTTTGTTGCCGCCTGCAATGAAACAAAACCAGCATTGCTTGCTGATGAAGAACTACTCAAAAAAACTTACCAGGCACTTGTTCAATCTGAGGAATACATGGATTATATTAGCTTACAAAACAGGGATAAAAAAGGAGAAAAGGACATACTGGAATTTATTTTTACCAACCTGATGCTGCCAAACGAAAACTTTATCAGCCATGTGGAAGAGCATTTTATTAACTGGGATGATGATGCAGAAATGATGAATGTGATGATGCTTAATTTTTTACAAAAACCGGGCAGTTATAATTTTAACGAGTTTGTAAGCAAAGAGAAATGGGATTTTGCCAAAGGGCTTTTGGAAACTACCATTGAGAAAAAAGAAGTCAGCATGGATTTGCTAAAACCAAAATTAAAAAACTGGGATGCTGACCGTATTGCTGCACTGGACCTTATTATTATTGAAATGGGTATCACCGAATTTTTATTTTTTGAAACCATCCCCACCCGTGTAACCATCAACGAATACATTGACCTTGCCAAAGATTACAGTACACCACAAAGCGGCCAGTTCATTAATGGGATTTTAGATAATATTCATAAAGAACTGACAGCAGAGGGTAAGATAAATAAGAAAACCTTTAAGAATAGTACGCTTTAATAGTTAATTATTTAATGGATAATTTATCCAATATGGTTAAAGGTTTTTGAGTTGTTTACATCCAGCTTTTTAACTTACTGCTTTTACTGTATTCTTTTAATCATTAAAATATAACTTTGCAAAAAAATAGGGATGAGAAAATATGCTTTGTTTTTAATTACCATAATCACTTTTGTTTGCTGTGATGTACGCAGAAAAGATAAAGTGGCAGATGGTATGACTACCATGGCAGAGATGGCTGCACAAGCAACTACCACCGTACAAATAATTGATAGCCTCTACAATTTTGGCACGGTAACAGATGGTGAAAAAGTAGCTTACAATTTTAGATTTAAAAACAGTGGTAACAAACCATTAATAATAACCAATACTACTGCAAGTTGTGGTTGTACGGTTCCTGAAAAACCGGAAAAACCAATATTGGCTGGCGAAACTGCCTTTATAAAAGTTGTATTTAACAGTAAGGGTAAAACCGGTCACAACGAAAAAACCATTACAGTTACTTCCAATGCAAATCCCGCTTTTCCAACGCTTTTATTAAAGGGTGAAGTAACACCGGCAAAATAAAATAAATTTTAATTTTAAATACATCAATTCAACACACATGCAACTATTTAGTATTTTTTTAATGATGGATCCTCAGGGAAAAGGCAGCAGCAGTTTTTCATTAATTTTTATGGGTCTCATGATTTTAGTTTTCTGGATGTTTATGATCCGCCCGCAGGCTAAAAAAGCAAAGCAGCAAAAAACATTTATCAGCGATTTAAAAAAAGGTGATAAAGTGGTGACCATTGCAGGCATACACGGTACTATTAATAAAGTAAATGAAGATGGCACTTTAAGTTTGGAGGTTAGTCCGGGCAGTTATCTTAAAATTGAAAAAAGTACCATCAGCCTGGAGATGTCTGCCGCATTAAATAAGACGCCTGCAGAAACTAAGCCATAATGCCCCTATTCCCTGCGGGGAATAATACAGAGCTAATCTTGTATAGCATTAGTGCAAATATCTGACTAAGCGATAATAGAATATTTAATTTATAATTTTAACCGGCCGTTTAAAAAGCGCCCGGTTTTTCTTTATAAAAATAATTCCGCAGGTAAAAAAGAATGAATTAACAATTGGAAATAAATCACACATCAATAAATCAGACATCGGACATAAACTTTTATTTATGATTTTAAGGGTTGGCATAACAGGCGGTATAGGCAGCGGTAAGAGCACTGTAGCCAAAGTATTTGAAGTGATGGGTATACCCGTTTATTATGCGGATGATGCTGCTAAAAGATTAATGAATGAAGACACCGGTTTAAAAGAAAAACTTTTGCTTGCATTTGGAAAAGATACTTATATAAATGATGAATTAAACCGTGCTTATCTTTCAGGAGTAGTATTTAATAACCCGGCAAGATTGTCATTGCTCAATAGCATAGTACACCCTGCTACCATAGCTGATGCAGATAAATGGATGCAACAACAAACCTCCACTTATGCCCTTAAAGAAGCCGCCCTGATATTTGAAAGTGGTGCCGATAAACATTTAGATAAAGTGATTGGCGTGCATGCCCCTGCCCCCCTGCGTATACAGCGGGTTATGCAAAGAGATAACATTAGCGAAGAAGCTGTTAAAGCAAGAATGGACAAGCAAATGGAGGAGGATAAAAAAATGCGTCTATGCGACTACGTTATTACCAATGATGAGCAGGAATTGGTGATATTGCAAGTGCAGAAAATACATGATGTTTTGATGAAGGAAGCTGAAGTCTGCAGGCGGAAAGCAAAAGGCTAAAAAAATAAAGCAGAAGACCTATCACACCAATAGATCTGCTTTCTGCCTTTTGCTTTTAGCCCTAAGCTTATTTCAATTTACCCAGCGCTTCAATAATCCTAACCCATGCCCTTTCAATATTTACCATACTGTTGGCAAATGAAAAACGGACACATTTTGGTTCACCAAACGCCTCTCCCATTACAGAAGATACATGGGCTACATTTAATAGATACATTGAAAAATCAGCAGAATTGGTAATAATATGTTCTCCATCAGATTTGCCATAATAAGAAGATACATCGGGGAAAATATAAAAAGCGCCTTCTGGTTCGCTGCACTTTATGCCTGGCACATTTTTAATTATTTCCATTACTTTAGCCCTTCTCTTGGTAAATTCTTCGGCCATTTCTATAGACGGTTTTAAGTCGGTGGTAAGGGCTACTACTGCAGCCTTTTGTGTAATAGAACAAGTGGCACTTGTAAACTGCCCCTGCAATTTTTCACATGCTTTAGCCACATCAATATTGGCTGCAATATAGCCCAGGCGCCATCCCGTCATGGCGAAGCCCTTGCTTAATCCATTAATGAGGATGATTCTTTCTTTGAGGTCGCTGAATTGAGCAATGCTTTCGTGTTTGCCTACAAAATTGATGTATTCATAAATTTCATCGGCAATGATGTACACGTTTGGATATTTCCTTAGCACATTGGCTAAACCTTCCAACTCATCTTTACTGTACACTGCACCGGATGGATTACAGGGAGAAGAAAACATGAACAGGGTTGTTTTCTCAGTGATGGCTGCTTCCAATTGTGCTGGCGTAACTTTAAAACCACTTTCCAAAGATGTGCTCACCTGCACCACTACACCTCGGGCAATTTTTACCAGTTCAGAATAAGTAACCCAGTAAGGTGTTGGTATCACCACTTCATCCCCATCATCAACTACTGCTAAAATAGCATTGGCTAAACTTTGTTTTGCGCCAGTAGAGGTAACAATATTTTCAGGTTTGTACTCTAAGTTATTATC
>JANYFT010000204.1 GCA_025359625.1 Ferruginibacter sp. | reverse complement strand
AATGAAGAAATGGGTGATGGTGGAAACGGTGTTATTTTCCTTGGTACAAAAGGAAAAATGATGGCGGGTACTTACGGCGTAAATCCTCAATTGTTGCCAACATCAAAAACAAAAGAAACCAAAGTACCACAGACTGTAGCCCGTGTAAAAGATGGGGAAGAGGGACACTATGCAGCATGGGTGGAAGCAGCGATTGCAGGCTATGGCAGCGAAAAGGCTAAGAACCTGAGTTCTCATTTTGATATTGCCGGTCCGCTTACAGAAAGTGTATTGATGGGCAATCTGGCCATCCGCAGTTACGACATCCGCAAACCAAAAGGAAAGGATGATTTTGATTACCCCGGCCGTTTTATCAAATTGCTTTGGGATGGTCCCAATATGAAGATTACTAATTTTAATGACGCTAATCAGTTTGTAAAACGTACTTACAGGGAAGGCTGGAGCCTTTAATCATCTGGATAAGCTGATGCTGATAACGTATTAAAAAACGTAGAAGAATAATAAAATGAACAGGGAGTTATTACAATAATAACTCCCTGTTTTATTAGAACCTCTTAGTAAAGTGTTATGCTAATTTGGGTAACTTGCAAAAAATATTTGCCTGTTCTGAGGCTTTAATTACAACTTAACTATCATGCAACAAAAGGGGGTAATATTGAACGATGTTTTACAGGGACTGATGAACCGATACAAAGAAAGGGTACCTGATGTTGCTGCAATCATCACTGCTATGATTGATGAAAATATAATCAGTAAGGCAAGCGATATTGAGAATGATCATATTGCTTTCCGCACTATGGGTGTTCCTTATTTGGGTATTCAATCGCTTGAAAAAATATTTCTGCATTACGGGTATACTAAAATGGATTGCTATCTTTTTCCGGAGAAGAAACTAAATGCTTACTGGTACGCACCACCAGCACCACAATATCCACGCATTTTTCTAAGTGAATTACAGGTAGAACAGTTGTCGCCGCAGGCGCAACAAATTATTTTTAGTTATATCAATGAAGTAACAGCCGACCCTGTTGATAGCCTTGACCTGGATGATGCAAAAGCAGTGGATCATTTTTTGAACAGTGCTTTATGGCGTATCCCTTTGCTGGCCGATTACCAGGCCCTGGCAAAAGAAAGTGAATATGCTGCCTGGGTTATTTACAACCGGTACTATTTAAATCATTTTACCATCAGTGTACATAATCTTAAACCGGGTTATAATACGGTGGCATTGTTCAACGATTTTCTTCAACATAAGGGTTTTACCCTTAATGATGCCGGTGGCAAAATTAAGACCAGCCCCGACAATGGCTTATTGCAAAGCTCCACCATTGCCCGTAAGGTAGAAGCTGAATTTGCTTATGGTGAAAAGCAATCCATCGCAGGCTCTTATGTAGAGTTTGCAGAAAGAAGAATATTGCCACAATACCAGCAGCTTGCTACAGAAGTTATCAACCAGTCACATCGCCGGGAAGGTTTTGAAGCAAATAATGCAGATAAGATATTTGAAAGTACCTATGCTTCGCAGACGGGGAAGTTGAGTTGAAAACTACAATTCCAATTCCATTTCATCGGTCTTTTTTTTGCTCTCAAATTGCAATAGCCCATCATTATTGAATCAGCGAATAACACAAAGCTGCCAGTAAGCTTCCTATAACAGGCCCGGCAACTGGTATCCAGCTATATTGCCAATTGCTGCTTCCTTTATCTTTAATGGGCAACAAGGCATGCATTATTCTTGGGCCAAGATCTCTTGCAGGGTTGATGGCATACCCGGTGGTGCCACCTAAACTTACGCCAATTGCCAGCACCAATAATGCTACCGGCAAAGCATCCAAAGCACCTAAACTATTTTTTGAGGCTACAATAAACAGGGCGCCTAAAATCAATACAAATGTTCCGACAATCTCGGATAGGAGGTTTTCGATTGTTCCGGGGATGGCAGGGGCAGTGCAAAAAACAGCCAGCTTTGCAGCGGTGTCAGGTGTTGCTTCAAAATGTTTTCGGTAAGTAACCCAAACCAAAAAAGAACCTATCATGGCACCCAAAAGTTGAGCGGTGATATACAAAGGTACTTTAGCCCAATCAAACTTTCCCAATGCTGCCAGGCCAATCGTTACCGCCGGATTTAAATGTCCGCCGCTGGCCGGTGCCGAAACATACACGCCTACAAAAACGCCCATGGCCCATCCAAAAGTAATTACTATTAAGCCAGCGTTGTTACCATAGGTTTTGTTGAGCACCACATTGGCAACAACACCATCACCTAAAAGAATCAATAAAGCGGTACCGGTGAGTTCTGCAATAAAGGGAGTCATTTTTTTTAATTTATTGGTTATAGAAAGGGTATAAAAAATTTAATGAATTAAATAATTTTGGGCAAGGGAGACAAATGAAGTTACCTGCTGCTGTTGCCATTGCTGCGTTTGATGCAGCAGCGGAGCCATTATGGAAGCTACCATTGGCGCCGCTGCTATTGCTGCTTTTGTATCCAGAAATAATGATCTTGTCCTTCTTGCCAGCACATCTTCCACCGTCATGGCCATTTCATTTTGCACTGCCCACACAACTTCTGCTTTGGTATAAGGTAATTCATGATGGATTTTTTCTTCTAAACCAGGTTGGTCAATTATTAGTTGTTTAATTTTTTCCGCATCACTTCCATAGATACTTAATGCCTCACCGGTATCGATATTTTTTACAAATCCATGAATGGGTAATGTTGCCGTAACGCAGGTTTGCTTTGGAAGCTTGCAGGCAAAGGCGGCATTATCAACGGCATGTTTGCCCATCGTTCTGTAAGTGGTCCATTTGCCCCCGGTGATGGTGACCAATCCGGTAGGTGAAATAATAGTGGTATGATCACGGGGTAAAATGGAAGTTGTTTTTTTACCTTTTACTTTTATCAATGGCCTTAAACCTGCATACACGGTTTTAATATCTGTATAATTAAGTTGGGTACTTAGGTAACGGTTGCAGTGGTTGATAATAAAATCAATTTCTTCCTGCAAAGGCGTTGGTTCTAAAGAGATATTTTTAATGGGTGTATCAGTGGTGCCTAATAAAACTTTATTATGCCAGGGCACTGCAAACAACACCCTGCCATCATCTGTTTTTGGGATCATCAATGCCTGTTTGCCGGGAAAAAATTTTTCGTCCACAACAATATGCACTCCCTGCGATGGAGAAACGATTGGTTGATGACTGGCATCGTCCATCTGCATTACCTTATCAGTAAACACACCCGTAGCATTTACAACAGCTTTGCTGCTGATACTATATTTTTTTCCTGATAACATATCCAGAACTTCAACACCACTAATGCGTTTACCCGTTTTAGTGAGTGAAATAACTTTGCAATAGTTAAGGATGGTTGCACCCTGCTCTTCGGCAGTTTGAGCCAGGTTTATAGCCAGTCTTGAGTCATCGAATTGACCGTCATGATACAACACACCACCGCTTAAATTTTTGGTAGCGATTGCCGGTATTAATTGTTGTGTTGTTTTTTTAGACAGCATTTTGGTTTTACCCAAACTTAATTTGCCCGCCAGTAAACCGTACATATTTAAACCTATTGCATAATACCATTTTTGCCACCAGTGAAAAGATGGGATAATAAAAGATAAATTATGGCAAACATGAGGGGCATTTTTCAACAATATGCCCCGTTCTCTCAAGGCTTCCCTTACCAGTTTGATATTGCCCTGTGCCAGATAGCGTACACCACCATGTACCAGTTTGGTACTTCGGCTGCTGGTACCTTTTGCAAAATCTTCCTGCTCTACCAATAATGTCTTATATCCCCTGGAAGCTGCATCAACAGCGGCTCCCAGGCCTGTAGCGCCACCACCTATAATAATAATATCCCATTGCGTAACTGTTTCCAGTTGTTGTAACATTTTATTCCTGTCCATCATTGGTTTTCTGCGTATTGGTTTTGTATTTTATTTGTCAGGCAGCCTAAGCACTTAGCAATCATTTATCATTCTCCGCCCAAACTTTTGCAGCCTTTACTGAACGCTGCCATTGTTTAGTTAATCTATTTCTTTCTTCTTTCTCCATGGTGGCTGTAAACTTTTTATCAATCTGCCATTGGTTTTGTATAGCTTCCATATTTGGCCAGTAGCCCACTGCAAGTCCAGCTAAATAAGCAGCACCCAATGCAGTAGTTTCTGTAATAACAGGCCTCACTACGGTCGTGTTCATAATATCACTTTGAAACTGCATCAACAAATTATTAACGGTTGCTCCACCATCTACCCTTAGTTCTTTTATGCTGATGCCTGAATCTGCTTCCATTGCTTTTAATACATCCATAGTTTGATAAGCAATGCTATCTAATGCGGCCCGGGCAATATGCGATGCGTTGGATCCTCTGGTGAGGCCTGTAATAATTCCCCGGGCATGTTGGTTCCAGTGCGGTGCACCTAAACCTGCAAAGGCAGGCACTACATAAACGCCTTCGCTGTCATTTACTTTTGCAGCCAATATTTCTACTTCGGCAGATGTTTTAATAATACCCAGGCTATCCCTTAACCATTGAATGATGGCGCCTGCAATAAACACGCTTCCCTCCAATGCATACTGCGTAATACCATTCACTTTCCAGGCAACAGTAGTCAATAAATTATTAGTTGATGTTACTGGATTTTCTCCTGTATTCATTAACATAAAACAGCCTGTGCCATAAGTGTTTTTTACCATGCCCGGCTGTGTACACATTTGTCCAAACAAAGCAGACTGCTGATCGCCTGCCATGCCGGCAATAGGAATATTATGGGCGGATAAAATATTTTGTGTATACCCGTACACTTCGCTGCTGCTGCGTATTTGCGGCAACATATTTTCAGGAATATCAAATATTTTAAGTAACTCAGCATCCCATTGCATTATATGAATATTGCACAACATGGTACGGGATGCATTGGATACATCCGTGGCATGCACCTTGCCTTTTGTAAGGTTCCATAACAGCCAGGTATCAATGGTGCCAAAATACAATTCGCCATTACTGGCCTTTTCTCTTGCGCCTGCTACATTGTCTAATATCCATTTCACTTTGGTGGCACTAAAATAAGCATCTACCACCAACCCGGTTTTTTGTTGAATCAGCCGGTCGATTTCTTTTGCTTTTAATTCATCACAAAATGCGGCGGTTCTTTTGTCTTGCCAAACAATAGCGTTGTAAACCGGTACACCGGTATACCTATCCCAAACTACGGTAGTTTCTCTTTGATTGGTAATACCAATAGCAGCAATATTTTCTGCAGATAAACCTGCTTTGGTAATGGCTTCTGCAGCCACGCCAAACTGGGTACTCCATATCTCATTGGGATCATGCTCTACCCATCCCGGCTGTGGAAAAAACTGGGTAAACTCTTTTTGTGCCAACGAAACAATAGAACCTTTCTGATCAAAAATAATAGCTCTTGAACTGGTAGTTCCCTGGTCTAAGGCAAGAATATATTGTTGCATGCAATGTATTTTGTGGTGATATAAATAGTTAAAAAAAGCGTGGTTGAATTTGCTGTGGAATTAAAAAAAACTTTGCAGCTATTAATAGATAAGAGATTTTTTTTTTAGAGGCAGATGCTGGCATACAATCGTTTTGTAATGCTAATGTAGTATTAATAACTATAGTATAAGACAGTTTCTGCTCAAATCTTTATTGCTATTTTTTTACTGCCTGTAACCTCAAAGCAAACACTGCTAAAAACGGGAATGCCTCCTGATCATTTTATCCGCTTCTTTTTACTTAATACATGTTCCCTATAAAAATGCATAATAAAAAAGGCAACAATATCCTGTTGCCTTTTTTTATTAAATGTATGCCTTGTCTACTTTTTAACCGCCAGCGAATTGATCCATGCTGCAATTTTTCTTGCATCCGTAGCAGGTACCTGTGGCATGGGAGCCATCGGAGTTGCATAGCCCGGCCAGTTTTGCGGCTGCGGATTTTTTATAAGTTGCAAAATTTTATCAATGGAATAATTTCTTTTGGCAACATCAATAAAGCCCGGGCCTACCTGTTTTTTATCAGCGTTATGACATGCCACACAAGTATATTTTGTAAGCAACGGTTTTATTTGAGCGTAGGTATAAGTACCGGTGGTAGAAGTAATTTTTGCAGCTACTGCTTTGGCGGTATTTTTTGTACTAACTGTTGCCATCGCTAATTTAGCGCCTTCCGGAATATTGTTAAGTGTATAGTATCCTGTTGGATGAACCAGCGAATAAGCATTTTCTTTATCCCTGATGCCATCCAGTTTTATGATGTGAATATAATATTGTCTCAGATTGCCTACAATCAACCTCACCTTTAAACCATCCTCAGAAACCTTAACACCTTTTACAGGGCATTTTTGAGTATTTACCGGTGGGCTACCATATACACCATGGTATTTATAAATATAACTTTCCACATCATAGCTGGCGAGGTCTTCTGCATATTTTTTATCAATGGGTTTGGTAAATTCTATTTCAAAACCATCCGGCATGGCTTTCACAGTTCTCATTTCAAAAGGTAAACGGTTGTTCCAGGTAAGGCGTTGCAGGCCTTCGTTGGCATCACCTGCCGAGCCCCAGCCACGGTTGGTCTCGCCTACAAACAGGGAGCCGTCAGTACCCCATGCAAGCCGTACTATACCTGATTGAAATCCACTTCTGAAATCCCATGCACATCCTTGTAATTCACCATTTACCTTTTCCATAAATACCCTGGCTATTTTGCTTTGCCCCTGATCGCCTACCAGTAACTGGCCTTCAAATGGGCCAAAAACACCTTTGGGTATTTTAACGATCTCAGATGTGGAGATGCCTAAAATTCCATGTGGTAACCATACCGCCGGCAATTGCAATTCCGGAATAAATTTTTTCATTTCAAACTCTGTCATGAATTTTTCATTCACCTTGTTTTCAGGTTTTACCTGCTGGCTATCCGGTCCGAATTCAATACGTGGATTTATTTTTGCAAAGATTTCCTGCTGTGTTAATTTTAATGGAGAGTTGGGTTGATTGGTCCAAACCAAACTTGCCGGATGCCCCATAAAAGCACCTTTTTTAACGGGCATAATACTGCCTGATCCAACCCAGTCTCCCTGGTTGTCAGTATAAAATAATTCACCATCAATCATGCTGATACCGCAGGGCGAACGCATACCTGCCGCCCAGGGTTCCACATGGCCATCATCATAAATATGCAAGGTCCATCCTCTCCAAGGAACAAAACTCTCAGGATGCCACCAAGCCCCGGGAAAACCAAGATTGAGCGTAACAAAGAAAGAACCATCGGGTGCCAGTTTTGGCCCAAAACTATACTCGTGGTAATTGCCGGAGATCGGCCAGGCATATACTGTTTCAAAAACGTCAGCCTTGCCATCCATGTTTGAATCGAAGAGCCTTGTGAGCTCACCACGTTGTGCAACATACAGCGATCCGTTCTTATACACAACACCCAACACTTCGTGCAAACCCGAAGCAAATTTTCTAAAATAGGGTTTGGCGCTGGTTGGATTTTCTACTATAAAAATCACTATTGTCCGACAAAAATTTTAAATAAAGGGTGAGATTTTCTCACCCTTTATAGTTAGGTTGTAGTTCTCACACAAACAATATAACTATGGATAAAGTTAATACATTAGCCGGACAGCCGATACTATCTCAAATACTTGATTGCATCCCTTCAGCCACGCTACGCAAAGTAGTACGTAAACACAATAGCAATTATTATTATAAAAAGTTACCCTTTCGTGTACACCTTGTTACACTGCTATACGGTGTGTTCAGTTATTGCAATGGGCTACGGGAGCTGTGCGAAGGAATGCTTGGTTGCGAAGGTAAACTCAACCATTTAGGTTTTGATAAAGCGCCTGCCCGAAGC
>JANYFT010000188.1 GCA_025359625.1 Ferruginibacter sp. | reverse complement strand
GTTTCAAAATATCCATATCTACCAGTTTAATAATGCTGCCGGTTATTTGTATCAGGCCATAACCCATTACAACCGTACCCGGATCAATACCTAAAATTATTGTTGATTTTTTTTGCAATTATTGCTCCTTATTTTTTGTTTGATGGATTAACTGAATATTTCAATTATACTTGTATTATTAAACCTGCGTTTAAAGTAGGATAAGGTCCGTAACAAAAGTAATGAAACATAGGCTTCTCTTTTGCCTTTAGGGATTGTAAGAAAATAATGAAAGCCCAATTGAATAAAAATATAAAAATCTTGCTCAACTATTTTTTGGGGCCGTTGCTGTTTATTATTTTGTCGTGGAGTTTATACCGGCAAATAATTAATAAACCCTACCTGGGTATACAATGGCAACAGATTAAGAATAGCTGGATGAGCTGGAAATTTTCGTTGGTTGTTTTTTTAATGTTTGTAAACTGGGGTATTGAAGCCAGGAAATGGCAATTGCTAATAAAACATATTCAACAGTTTTCTTTTTTCAGGGCTTTTAAATCGGTATTATCCGGCTGTAGCGTAACCATGCTTACGCCCAACAGGGTGGGTGAATATGGTGGGCGCATTTTGTATGTGGAAGAAGGCAACCGCATTAAAGCCATTTCATTAACCATTGTAGGAAGCATAAGCCAGCTGCTAGTAACAATGATGATGGGTTGCTCCGGATTATTTTTTTTAAGATACTTTTCACAATTTGATCATACTATATTAAATCCTTTACCTGAATTTTGGGAGTCTGTTATAACTTACCTCTGTGTTGCCATAACTTTTATACTATTGCTGTTTTATCTGCGTTTAGGCTGGCTGGTTAGAATGATGGAAAAAGTGCCTGCCTTGCAGAAAGCAGTAAAACATATCAGCGTGCTGGATGAATTTAACAATATTCAGTTGTTGCAGATATTATCGCTATCGTTTGTGCGTTATTTGGTATTTGTTTTGCAATATGTGCTGCTGCTACAAGTTATGGATGTACAAATTGCAGGCTGGTTATGTTTTTGGCTCCTGGCCATTTTTTATTTGGTGATGGCAGTTGCACCAACTTTTGGTTTTATAGAATTGCCAGTTAGGGTAAGTGCCAGTTGGGCAATCTTAAAATTATATACCGTCAATCAATTAGGAGTAGGCGCTGCTGCTTTAGGTATATGGACCATTAATTTGGTGATACCGGCAGTGATAGGTAGCTTATTAATTTTAAGTATTAAAATAATAAAAGAAAAATGAGAGGAATTTTAAAAGTAATTTTTTTATTGTTGAGTGTTGCTGCTTTTGGGCAGCAGCCTGATGGTGATTTTTGTGGAATAAAGAACACGGCTTTTCATGCAGGGGAAATTGTTACCATGAAAGTTTTTTACAATACTTTAGGTGTATATGTTGGCGCAGGCGAAGCTACTTTCACTACTTACCTGGAAAGGTTTAATGGCAAAACTGCCTACCATTGTGTAGGCGAAGGGAAAAACTATGCTTTCTTTGATAATTTTTTTAAGGTAAGGGACCGATATGAAACATACATTGACACTGCAACCATGTTACCCATAAAATTCATTCGCAACGTAGATGAAGGAGGGCATAAAATTTATAATAATGTAACCTTTAACCAAGGTACCGGCACTGCGGTTAGTACCAACGGGGTTTTCAAAACAAGCAAATGTATACAGGATGTAGTAAGTTCCATTTACTATGCCCGCAATATTAATTTCAATAAATATAAACCCGGGGATAAAATTCCTTTCGATATGTTTTTAGATGATGAAGTGTATCACTTATACATCAGGTACATGGGTAAAGAAACGGTTAAAACACAGTATGGAAAATTCAGGGCTATTAAATTTAAGCCCCTGCTTATTAAAGGAACCATGTTTGAAGGTGGAGAAAAAATGACGGCCTGGGTAAGTGACGATCCCAATCATTTATTATTAAGGGTAGAAAGCCCTGTAAGCGTAGGCAGCATCAAGGTTGATATGTATGGTTACAAAAATTTGCGTTATCCGCTATCATCTTTGTTAAGTGTAAGAGGGTTGTAATGTTATTTTAAAATAAAGATTATGTGGCGTGCCCAAGCTGCGCAAGGGTCGGACTATCCGCTTCAAATCCTCGGCACAATACCCTGGCACAAACCTTCACCTGTGGGTTTTCCGCTACTATCCCTCACGCAAAGTGCGCAACAGTATTCACTTTGAGATAGCACTACAAAATTTCACCCAACTTAAAAACATCTTTTACCCTGATCCCTTTTTCAGTTTGTTGCAGTGTGCAACATTCATTAAAGGGATCGTGTTCTAAAAAAAGCACGTAGTTGTTTTGCTCTGCTTCTGTTAAAAATATTCTCTTTTCATACAACGTCGTAAGCGGAAACATATCATATCCCATTACATAAGGTAAAGGTATGTGCGCTACAGAAGGCAACAGATCTGCCATGTACACAATTGTTTTACCATTGTAATTTATTACCGGCAACATCATTGCACCCGTATGGCCATTAGCAATTATAAATGAAATGTTTTTTGTGAAAGTTGATTTTAAAATAGTAGCAGCGTTATTAGTTTGTGTTTCATTTTGCACAATGGAAGATCGCTCATTTATTTGAATAAATTGCAAGCGGCTACTTTGTTGAATCGGCAAAATGTTTTCTTTTAAAAAGCTCGCCCTCTCCCTGTCATTTGGCTGGGTGGCCCATTTCCAGTGGGTTTCATTACTCCAGTAGGTAGCATTTTTAAATGCGGGCACCAATTGATCGCCTTCCCTAACAATGCAGCCCCCACAATGATCAAAATGAAGATGTGTTAAAAACACATCGGTAATATCATCTTTTGTAAAGCCATGTTTTGCTAAAGATTTGTCCAGCGTATCATCACCATGTAAATAATAATGACCAAAAAATTTTACATCCTGTTTATCTCCCATTCCTGTATCAACCAAAATTAGCCTACCCTCCTCTTCAATCAATAAACAACGCAATGCCCAGCTACACATATTGTTTTCATCAGCAGGGTTTAGTTTATTCCAAATACTTTTGGGCACTACACCAAACATGGCACCACCATCTAATTTAAAATAACCGGCATTGATTGAATAAAGTTTCATTGCATTAGCTTATTTTATCGGATTGCATTGTTTGGCAAAATTAACCCAAATACTTAAAGCGGTTGGATCAATTCAAACTGTATGAATATTTTTACCTAATTCAAATAAGTTACTGAAGAAAATGCAGGTTATCTTATATTAAATGGCTGTAGCTTTTTTAAGTTTAACTGCTGTCAATAGCAGCCACACAAAGCCAAGTATAAAAAATACTACCAGCGATAAAATAGATTGCCGGATGTTGCTGATGCCTTCAATAAAACCAAAAGTGAAGAGCCCGATTACAATGGCTAATTTTTCGGTAACATCATAAAAACTAAAGAAGGAAGCCGTATCTTTTGTTACGGGCATAAACTTGCTGTAAGTGGAGCGGCTAAGTGATTGTATGCCGCCCATTACCAAACCCACCAGTGAAGCAAGAATGTAAAAATGCATTTCGGTGGAGATAAAATAACCTGTAATACAAACGCCAATCCATAGCAATACCGTAAAAATAAGCACATTGATGTTGCCAAACCTGGCAGATAATTTAGACATGCCGATTGCTCCAATAATAGCTACCAATTGTATGATGACGGCGGTGATGATGAGCTTTTGATCGGGCAATTTTAATTCTTTAATGCCAAAATCTATAGCTACCAGCATTACGGTTTGTACGCCCATGCTGTAAAAGAAAAAGGCTGTTAAAAAGCGTTTTAAAACCGGCATATCTTTTAACTGACCCCAAACAATTTTTAATTCTTTAAAGCCATTGGTCAGTACATTTCGCTTCTCTTTTCTTTCGCCTTTGCTGCTAATGGGTAAAGCATTAAACGTAATTTGGGCAAAGCATACCCACCAAACACCCACTAATAAAAAAGTAATTTTTAAAGGCAATGGATTATCCGGCATCAGTATCACCAATGCAAAACCAATCATTTGCATTAACACGCTACCCATGTAACCAAATGTATAGCCTTTGGCGCTAATCCTGTCCTGGTCTGCTTCTGCCGCAATTTCGGGTAAGTAAGAATTATAAAAAACCTGGCTGCCATAAAAGCCAATACCAGCAAACATAAAGCACATCAGACCAAGGGTTACATGGTCTTTATCAAAGAAATACATCAATGAACAACTAGCGGCACCCATGTAGCAAAAAAAGCGCATAAAGTTTTTCTTGTTGCCCTTGTAGTCTGCCATAGAAGAAAGGATGGGAGAAAGTATTGCGACCATTAAAAAGCCAAAAGCCAACACATAATCTTTCAACTCCGTATTAACAAAATGGCGCCCCAAAAACGTAATGCCATCAGGAAAATTTTTAAGGCCCGTAATAGCCGCATAGTAAGCGGGGAAAAAGGTAGTGGTAATTACTAAATTATAAACTGAATTAGCCCAGTCGTACATAGCCCATCCTGTAATAACTTTTTTTGAAGCAGTTTGCATTATCAGTAAGCATTTAAATTAATCCCAAAAGGGTAAAGCAATTTTCAACACCAATATACTTCTTTTTAATGATGCTTAAATGTGGGGCACCTTTATTTATAAATTTTCAACAGGAGATTATTAATGATGCACACATTCAATTTCGGGTATACAATTTATTACTGCACTATGCCTTTCCAGATAAGGAACAACATTGTAAGACCAGCAATAATGCGGTAAACACCCCAGATGCGGAAGCCATATTTTTTTAAAAAGCTAATGAAGAATTTAATGGCTAATAAAGCTACTATAAAAGCGACAACACTTCCAATAAGCAACGTAGTAAGATTATCTTTTCCAATTACTTCGGGGTTTTCTTTATAGGTATCCCAAAAACTTTTGGCTGATGCTGCCAGCATGGTGGGCACTGCAAGAAAAAAAGAAAATTCTGCAGCCGCACTACGGGTTAGTTTTTGGCTCATCCCTGTAATAATGGTAGCAGCACTTCTGCTAAGGCCCGGGAATAAGATTGATAATACCTGGCCGCAACCAATAATAAAAGCAGTCTTGTTGCTGACCTTTTCTTCTGAATCTATAGTTGGCGTTGTAAACACCTTATCAATAAACAACAAAATAATACCACCCGCTACCATTACACAGGCAATAAAAGTGAGGTTGCCTAATGCAGCTTCTATATATTTCTTTAAAAAAAAACCACTAATAAGTGCCGGGATAACGGCAATTATTAATTTAGTATAAAACCCTACCCGTTTAAAATCGAAAAACTTTTTCCAGTATAAAACCACCACAGCCAATATTGCAGCCAGTTGAATGACCACTTCATACATATTCACAAAAGGGGCATTGGCTACACCCAGCAAAGGCTGTATAAATTTCATGTGGGCTGTAGAAGAGATGGGCAAAAATTCAGTAAGCCCTTCTACAATGGCAACTATAATGGCCTGGAATGTATCCATGATTTTTTGTGTGTAAAGTGTTTAATATGGGTTAAAGGTAAATAGGGCATATAAAATATATTGCCACAAAGCTGAATAAAACACGAATAGAATTTTGCCATTTTTTTGTGTACCAATTATTAAAAATGCGATATTAAAACATCGCATTTTGAAATTATTTGTACCAGTTAAACACCCTGTCTTTTATACTAAATACTTTGTCCTATGTATTCTTTACTTCATTGATCTCTGTCGGCTTTTTCATGATGGCAAAAATTTCCACCACAAAACCTGCAATAATTAAAAAGGGAGCCAATGTAATACGGGTAAAGCTATAAATTTCGTTGTCATTAAATTTAGTGGGGTCCGGGCTTTTGCCACCTGCCATTATAAAAAACCCTATGGCCATTATTATTAAACCAACCAGCATCCAGATAAAATTTTCTTTACCAAATAATGGGTTTGGACTGGCTTGTTTTTTCTTTGTGATCATTTTTATTAATTTATTACATGCAAATAAAAGAAATAATATTTAATTAAACGTTCTGGTAAGTTAATAGAGATCGTCCAACTTCATTTTAAGGTATTTTAAAACCGCCAGGTAGGTACTTGCCAGCGTCATGGTTATGCCTAATACAATAATTACCAGGAACAAAATGATCAGGCTTTTATTATCGTGCAGCAATTTAAAATTGGGCACAAAGCTTTCAGTTAAAACTATTGTTCCCCAAATAGCTGCTATAGCGAATCCGGAAGCAATAAGTCCGTTTATAACAGCCCTTGTAGTAATCGGCTTTGCAATAAAGCCCCTGGTAGCACCCACCATTTGCATGGTTTTTATTAAGAAGCGGTTGCTATACATGGCCAGTCGTATGGTATTATCAATAGAAAAGATCACTAAAATAGTGAGGATGATGGCACCAATTAAAAATACTAAAGCCCCGGTTTTTACATAACCACTTATTTTAGTTACGGTTTCTGTTGGAAATTGAAACTCCTTAATAACCCCAGGAAACGTGTTTTGAAGATTTTCCGATAACTGGTTAAGGCTGTCTCTTTCTACATGGTCGGCTTTTATATAAAAGTCGATGCTTTCCGGCAAAGGATTATAATCGAGCAATTTTTTCCAGGTGCTGTCATTGTCTTTGTTCCATTCTTTGGCGGCCATTTCTTTTGTAATATGCTGCACATCCCTTGCATAAGGTATGGCCGCAATATAATTTTTAAGACTATCAATTTTTTTATTGCCGGCATCGGGATACAGAAAAGCATGCACCTGAATATTCTCTTTAAAATAGTCGCCTGATTTACGAAGGTTTAAAGAAAACCAGCCAACAATACCAAATAAAAACAATACTAATGCTACACCTATAATGGCATAAGCATAAGTGGGCTGACCACGTTTGCTGCCTGCTTTTCCAAATTGAGCCATAATTTTTTAGATTGTTTGGTGGAGAGTAGTTTTTAATTTTACTATCGGTTATTACCAGGGCGCAAAAATAAAGGTTTTTACCTGCTTTACTGTACTTTTGCCGATTACAAAACTATTGCCCTGTAAATATATTTTTATTGTGGGATACCTTGTTGTTGAACGAAAGGTAAAATAACTTTTCTTTCACAAAATATGGAACTCCGGTCGGCACCGCAGGTCAGACCGGAAGACTAAGAAACTATTGCCTGTAGTGAACAAGGTGGCAAATTAAAAAGGAGTACCAAAGAGCTAGAAAAGTACAAGGGAGTGACACAAGAATGTTTCTCATAGCTGTGTATTTGTTGGGACAAAAATGTAATAAAACATACCACTATCTGTTAAGGACAGGTTATAAAGAAAGATAAATGGAATACAAATTTAACGAGATAGAAAAAAAATGGCAGGATAAATGGAAGGCGGATAAAGTGTATAAAGTGAACAACGATTCGCCAAAGCCAAAGTATTATGTGTTGGATATGTTTCCGTATCCGAGTGGTGCAGGTCTGCATGTGGGGCATCCGCTGGGGTATATTGCCAGTGATATTTACAGCCGTTACAAAAGGCTGAAAGGCTTTAATGTGTTGCACCCAATGGGCTTTGACAGTTTTGGATTGCCGGCAGAACAGTACGCTATTGAAACTGGTCAGCACCCGGCCGAGACCACTAAAAATAATATTGTCACTTTTAAAGCGCAATTGGATAAGATAGGCTTTTGCTATGATTGGGACAGAGAAGTACGCACCAGTGATCCGCAATATTATAAATGGACACAGTGGATTTTTTTAGAGATATTCAACAGTTATTTTGATAAAAAGGAGAAGCAGGCAAAGCCGATAAATGAACTGGAAGGTCAATTTAAATTACAGGGAAATATTCAGCATGCAACAGATGCAGTGGCTCTTTTTTCTGCGGATGAATGGAAGACGTTTGACCACAAAAAGCAGCAGGAAATATTAATGGAATACCGGCTTGCTTTTAGCAAATACGGCGAAGTAAACTGGTGTGAAGCATTGGGTACCGTACTGGCCAACGATGAAGTGGTAAATGGCGTAAGCGAACGTGGCGGCTACCCCGTAGTAAAAAAGAAAATGCGCCAGTGGTATTTAAGAATTACTGATTATGCAGACAGGTTACTGGAAGGATTGGAGAAAGTAGATTTTAGCGACAGCATGAAAGAAATGCAACGCAACTGGATCGGGAAAAGCCAGGGGGCGGAGATCAGCTTTGATGTTGTGAGTAGAGAGTCGTCAGTAGGGAGTGCTCCACTCTCGTCTCACCACTCACCACTCACGGTTTACACCACAAGGCCCGACACCATTTTTGGTGTTGATTTTATGGTAATAGCTCCGGAACTTAATTTGGTACAAGAAATAAAAAGTACCGAACAAGCCACGGCTGTAGACGAGTACATTGCGTATGTAAAAAGCCGCAGTGATGTGGACCGCATGGCAGAGAAAAAAATCACTGGATGTTTTACGGGTGCTTATGCCATCAACCCTTTTAGCCAGCAGAAAATTCCCATTTACATTAGTGAATATGTGCTGGCAGGTTATGGCACCGGGGCTATCATGGCGGTGCCTTGCGGCGATGACAGGGATTTTAAATTCGCCCATCATTTCAACATTCCAATTACCAATATTATCGGCACTTATTTTAATGGAACAGAGGCTAATGCTACCAAAGAGGCCACATTAGAAAACTCCGGTTTTTTAAATAGTATGAAGATGATAGATGCCTCAGAAGTAGTGCTGCAAAAATTGGAAGAACAGGGCATTGGCAAACGAAAAGTAAATTACCGGATGAGGGATGCAGGCTTTAGCCGCCAGCGGTATTGGGGCGAACCGTTCCCCATTATCTGGAGCGACGGCGTTGCAATCCCTTTGGATGCAGCGGAGCTACCGCTGGAACTGCCGCATGTAGATAAGTATGGTCCGGGGCCCGAAGGTGAAGGGCCATTGGCAAATATCAGCGACTGGGTTAACCTCACCCCCAGC
>JANYFT010000153.1 GCA_025359625.1 Ferruginibacter sp. | reverse complement strand
TAATTCTTGCTGAATTTTTGGAATACCAATATCAGAACGACTGGCTGCTTCACCACTCATTTCAGCAGATTCTCCCAGTGCTGCAACGATTATATCTGACTGTGCAGCTACATCCAATGCCTCCTTAAGAATGACCTCATTAGTTCTTGCATCCCTGTGCAATGTTTTGCCAAACATGGTAGCATGTTCTTCAAACAAACTATCTACATCCAGGTTAGATCCTTTGGCATACAATACTTTTGCATTGCTTCCCAAAGCATTTTTTAATCCTTGTAAAACAGATATGGGCGTAGAAATATCTGTGGCTACGCTCCAGGTGCCAGACATGTTTTCTTTAGCATCAGCTAATGGGCCAATCAAAGCAATGGTGGCCGTTTTTTTTAATGGCAATAAGTTGTGTTGATTTTTTAATAACACAAAACTTTCAGCGGTAATTGCCCTTGCAGCCTTCCGGTTGGCAGGTGTAAATATTTCTGTTTGGGCTCTTTGTTCATCGCAATATTTATAAGGGTCAGCAAATAAGCCCAGTTTATATTTTGCTTCCAACACAAGGTGGCAGGCCATATCTATTTGTTGCAGCGTAACTTTTTTTTCTGATAAAGATTTTTGTAAAGTAGATAAAAAACCTTCCCCTACCATATCCATATCTACTCCTGCATTTAGAGCCAAAGACGAAACCTTTTGAAGATCGCCCAGGCCATGGTCAATCATTTCATTTATGCCTGTATAATCTGTTACCACAAATCCTTTAAAACTCCATTGATTGCGCAGTACTTCTGTCATTAAAAACTTATTGGCAGTGGCAGGTATGCCATCCACTTCATTAAAAGATGCCATTATACTTCCTGCTCCGGCATCTACCGCAGCTTTATAGGGTGGCAGGTATTCATTGTACATTCTTACACGGCTCATATCTGTAGTATTGTAATCCCGACCGGCTTCTGCAGCACCATACATGGCATAATGTTTTACACAAGCCATGATGGTATTATTCTTTGAAAGATCGTTGCCCTGGTAGCCCTTTACCATCGCCTTTGCTATCTGGGAACCCAGGTAAGCATCTTCGCCGTTGCCTTCTGAAATCCTGCCCCAGCGGGGGTCACGGCTAATGTCTACCATTGGGCTAAAGGTCCAGCAAATGCCATCTGCGCTTGCTTCCTGTGCTGCAATGCGTGCAGATTTTTCTACCAGGCTCATATCCCAAATGCAGGACATTCCCAACGGAATCGGGAAAGTTGTCTGGTAGCCATGGATGACATCCATCCCAAATATCATCGGAATTTTTAAACGGCTTTCTTCTACGGCTATTTTTTGTACCGCTTTAATTTTTGCGACAGATTTAATGTTGAAAAGGCCGCCCACTTTTCCTTCCCTTATTTTTTTTCCGATGTCAGAATTGGATGCCTGCCCTGTAACAATATCCCCTGCACCCGGTAAATTTAACTGACCAAGCTTTTCTTCCAGCGTCATTTTCTTCATCAGCACATCAATAAAGTTTTTCATTTTAGCCGGATCGGAACTTTGACCGGCTGCCTGAAATGATATCAATACTATTAATGCGATCAGTACTTGTTTATACAAATTCATATTGGCGTGTTTTTTATTATTTCAGTAAATATGGTGCAATTAATTTTTGCCAGATGGCGTAGCCTTTGGCATTCATGTGCAAGTTATCCTCTATAAAGATATCCTTCATTACAGTGCCATTTTCATTAAACATTTTGTGGTACACATCTATAAATACCGTTTTCTTTTGTTTGCCCAGGTATTTTTTTACAAGTGAATTTCCTGCAATCATTTTAGGCCATAACTTTTCTCTGCCTGGGCTTGGTTTCATTGAAACATAGGCTATGGGTACAGCGGGAAGTTGTTTTCTTATCAGCACAAATAATTGCTTAAAACGTTGCAATATTATTTTGCCGGAGACCGTAGTATCAGTCCCTGCCAGATCATTTTCGCCACAATAAATTACAATTTGTTTGGGATGATAGGGAATGATTATATCATTGTTATACCGTATTACATCCGGCAGGGAAGAACCGCCGAAGCCCCTGTTAATAATGGAATATCCGGGGAAATAATCCTCTACATCCGTCCATTTTGTGAAGGAGGAACTGCCCACAAAAAGAATAGCATGTTTTGGAGGAAAACGAGCACTGTCTAGCTTTTTGAAGTTTTGAATATCGTTGTAGAAAGGGGCTTGTGCTTTTATATCATTATAGAAAAAGTAACAACAGATTGTGGTTAGTAAGACTTTGTAAATTTTATGTATCATTTTTTTCTTCATTATTTTTTAAATTTTTACTTATTATATAACCAGCCCTGAAAGGGCGATATATCATAACATCGGGGCAAAGCCTCATACTAAAAAAATCAAATCAACCAAGCCCTGAAAGGGCGGCATCTCCACAGCATTGGGCATAGCCCTTTGCTGTAATTTAATCCCACACATATCGTTCATCGTACTCTACCCCGTACTTTTTCAAAATAGCCCTGAACTCATCCTGAAAACTTTTCTTTTGATGATGGGCATGCTGATTTTCGATATACCTGATAACAACATCAATTTCCTGTGGGTTTACTGAAAATGCACCATAGCCTTTTTGCCAGTAAAAATTTTCACAGGCAGCCCCCTTTTCTTTGATCCATTTTGAAGAACGTTTCTTTACCTCTTCCAGCAAATCCATCAACGCTACTTTTTTCGACAGGAAGCACAATATATGTACATGGTCTGTGTAGCCGCCTACTTTAATAGGTTGACACTCCATAACATTACATACACCACCAAGATAACTATGCAGTTCTTCTTCGATGAAAGCATCAATAAAGTGCTGCCTGTATTTTGTACTAAAGGTTATGTGGGTTACAAGACGTGCTAATGACTGGCCCATATTTATTTTTTTATGGTGTTGTACACCGGTGATTGAATGCTTCGGTTTCTTTTCACAGTGCGCTACACTGTATGAGAATGCTGACCTTTCTGATTTACACAGAGCGTTGCAATATGTTGTTGGATTACGCCCTTTCAGGGCTATGTTACTCAGCTTTTAAAACAGGTGATTTTTGTGAAACGCCATTTTCATTGATGGCTTCAATACTAAAATAATATGCCTTCTGGTTATCCATTGTTTTTAACCAATACTCATTAAAATCATGCACCATAATACAGGTATATAATTTTTGTGGATCAATGCCATAGTAAATGTTATAGGCATAAGCATTGTTTACCGGCTTCCATTTTAGGTAAGCGCTTCGTTTGTCTTTTTCTGTTCGTAGCACAATAAAATTTTCTACATCTTTTGGCTTTATGCCATTACCGTTTCCAAAAACACGTAAGCCACTGATGGCAAATTTTCCGGTGGGCATGTGGATGTTTTCCAGTTTTATAAACCTTGCGTGCACAGGTTTTTCCAATTCAACATACTCATGCGGCACATCCGTTTTATTATTGCTTTTGTCTTTAAGGACAGTCCATTTTTTGCCATCCAGTGAATAGTATAATTTATATTGATGAAATACACCCAGCGACTTCCCTAAAAAAGAACTGTCCACATCCTGATCAGCATAATTTATTTGCACTGCATTTATAATAGATACATTCCCAAGGTCGGTTTGTATAAATTCTCCTTTGCTGGCACTGGCTGCACTCCAATAGGTTTTGATATTTTCATCAACTGCATTATTGGGGTTGTAACTGGCAAGGGTAGACGAAACAAGGACTGGCTTTTTATAGTTCAACAACATCCAGGGAACCCCCTCACCCCCTGAAGGAAGAATGTTGGAAGATTCTGCTCCTGATTCGCTCTTTTTATTTAAAGAGGAAGGTAGGTAATGCGGGTAATCTCCAAAGGCAGTATTGCACCACATTACATCATCTTTATCAAAGCCGGCCGGCCAGATACCGATTCTTCTTTCGAAAGTATTTTTTACACAAATGATAGAGGTGGATACATGCCAGTAATTGCCATTAACATCCTTGAAAGTAGCGCCATGGCCTGCTCCTTTTGAAAAGCCACCGGGCTTATAACTCAAAGGATCTGATTGTGGTGTAAAGGGGCCCAACGGATTATCACCCACTACCACACCGTCTGCATAACCACTGAATTCTGTGCCTGGTGCGCCGTATTGCAAATAATATTTTCCGTTGTGTTTGTTCATGGTAGCTCCTTCAATAAAAGGGTCTAAAAAAGTATTGTCCATGTTTTCGCCAAAACGTTGCCATCCATATCTTTCCTGTTCTAAAAAATACATTTCTTTGCGATAACCTTTCGGCAACATGGTTTTGCGGTTTAGCTCTATGCCATACAATGGATACCTGTTGCTGCTGCCGTTGTACATGTATAGTTTGCCATCATCATCGGCAAAAAATCCGGGATCCCAGCCGCCCATTTCAAATGAATCTACCAGGGGTTTCCATTCATTTGCTTTTGGATTGGTACTCATCCAAATAGTAAAGTTGCTGGTGTATGTAGAACCGAAAACAATCATGGTATCTCCTATTACGCCAATTGCAGGTGCACATAATTCATCATACACACCACCATTCCATGGACGAAGAAATTTTTTGGAAACAAATTTCCAGTTTAGCATATCATTGCTCCACCAGTAGCCCCACTGGTTGGTACTGAACAAATAATAATCGCCTTTGTAGGTTACAATCACCGGGTCGGCAGTGGCACGGTGCCGGCCCCATTCGCTAAAGTTGGGTATGGGCGTATAGCCGTAGTCGATATTAATCGGGTTGCAATAGGTTTGCTGTTTGTACTGTGCCTGTGTAGCATACGCCACGCACAGGAGGCCAATGCTTAATAGCAGCACTATCTTTGAACGGAGCGCCGCAACGGTGCTTAATTGAAATACTGAAGCTGGTAACATAATTATTTGTATAAGGCCTGTTTAGAGTTTGGTTTAAAAAGAAAATGATCTATGCTCCAATTACCCGGACCTGCAAAAAAGAACAATACCCCGAACAATACAAACATAAATGGGTGCTGATCGCCATACCAAATGATGCCCTTACCTATTTTAAAAGTGATGTAACACATGCTGCAAATTAATAGTATAGCAGCTACCCTTGTGAACAACCCAAACAATAACAATATGCCACATAAAAGTTCGGATGATTTACCAATGTAGGGCATTAATAAAGGGTAGGAGGTATTTTTGAAAATATCCCATTGGGCATATTCTTTTATTTGTACAGTACTAAAAACTTCCCCGCCATGATATACCAGCATCGCACCAATAATTATCCTCAATATACCAATGGTTGCCATGGTATTTATTGGTAAAGGAGATAGCCAGCGGTTCATAAATTATTTATTATTTTAGTGCCTGGTCGTTTTCTTTTTTTAAAAAATTGGCCGACGCCTGCAAGTCATTGGCCTCCAATTGCAGCAAGGCTTCGTCAGCAACTGCGGTTAGGGGTACTGTGCTGGATTGCGATGGTTCGTTGTAGGGCACATTACCACTTCTGTTGTAAACGGATATTAAAGACCATCTAGGCTTTTCAGATAAATTGGCTTCGGAGCGGTGCAATAAATTAGGATGAAAATACAGCGCATCGCCGGGTTGCAGTTCTACATAAATTAGTTCCATAGTTTTTAATGCAAGGTCAACATAATGTTGTGAAGCACCAATTTGCTCGCCTGCAAAACCATGTTCTATACGGCCCATTTTATGGGTGCCTTTTATAACCTGCAAACAGCCATTTGCTTTGTTGGCTTCAGTAATGGCAATCATTACAGAGGTCATCTGGTTGGGCAAAAGGAATTCATTTTTGTACCAGTAGCCATAGTCCTGGTGCCACTCCCAGGCTCCGCCAACCCTTGGTTCTTTTTGCATTAGCTTGCTGTGAAAATGACATACTGCTGTGCCCCCATCCATTAACTGATCAACGGAATGAACCATGCGTTCGCTCTTTGTCAGCAGCCCGCAGGTGTCGTTACCCGGAGTGTACCAAAGGGCAAGTTTTGTTTTTTTGCCAGACTGGTCATTTAGGTCAAAGGCATGATTTTTCATGGTATCACCGCCAGTAGCAACGCTGTATAATTTTGTTACTTCCTGTTGAGTAAGAAAATTTTTTACAATGACATAGCCATCTTCCTTGTAACTGGCTATTTGCTGAGGGGTTAATTTAAAGTTTGGCATCGTTAAAATTTTAATTGAATGGTTATCATTATTTCCTTTTTGGAAAGATCAAAATTGGTTGTTTTTTTGCATGGCAATCGTTTCACTTTACTGACCATCCACTTAACGGATGTGCTTCGTGGCAGAAGAAACGAAACTTTGCTTTTGCACCACCTCAAGCACTGGTAGTTGGTTAAATTTTTAATGCTGCCAACTATCGCAATGCTATCGGGGCCCTCGCCATATTTCCCTTTTCTAAGGGACAGTGATTTTCGTTGAGCAATAACTTGTACAACAAAACAAATAGGCATCAAAAGAAATTGCAATCGGTTCATGAGTTCAACTATCAAAAATATAAATTAATTTTTCAAGGAGGGACTTTCGAAACCTAATTTTTTTAACCCGTTTTGTATTTCAACACAACTCATAAA
>JANYFT010000075.1 GCA_025359625.1 Ferruginibacter sp. | reverse complement strand
CCTGGTAATTCATGAGCACCCCTGTTTTTACCATTACCGTGCTGTTAACCTTTAAAGACAATTCTGTAACTTCTACATCGGTAAACTCATTCAAAAATTTCTTAATGGTCAAAATTTCTTCCTCCCGGATGGGTGCAGGTTTACCCAGCCAATACACAAAATTCAATACCCCGTTTATTTTTTTTACTTCCCATTTATTTTCATCGCCAATCTTTACAAAAACATAGCCTTTAAAAACTGGCTCCAGCACTACTTTTTTACGGTCGCTCCATTGCCGGGTTACCTTATTGATGGGACAATAATTTTCAATACCTTGTTCGTCCAATAATTTAGCCACTTTTTTTTCCCACCGGGGTTTGGTATATAGTGCATACCATTGTTCATTATTTACTGTCATCGCATAGCTTCGCTTATCCCCAGTTACAATATTTTTTAACTGAAGCTGGTAATTAATTATATTTTTTCGTTCGTTCCCGTGGTGGTTGGTGAGGACACTAACCACGTACCTAAATTATTTTGTTTATCCAATAATAACCTTTTAACTGCAACAAATGATACCGTATAGAACTACCTTACCGGGCTCAGCAACTGCCGTTAAAAAAACTAATCAATCAATGGTATCAAATAAAAGAGGATAAAATGTAATCGGGTTAGCAGGCTATAGTACAATACTAAAATATTTAAATAAAATTCCACCTCCATTCTTCTACATCATTTACTTATTTAGTTGTTGCTATTTTTCCCTGATTACCTTTTTTATCTTTCTCCACAATTTTTTTAAATGTAAAAAATCTGTTTTGTTGTCATCAAAAGAATACCCATACCCATAGCCATAACCATAACCATAACCATAGCCATATCCATAGCCATAGCCATAGGCCCTGCTGATACTGCCCATATTGATACCCCTCTTTTTTACCCCATTAAATACAATGCACATATTATTGAATTTTTTTGCTTCTTTCAATTCATTGATCATCCTTAAAAATACTTTTGGCGTTCGATCGTGCCGTATAACATACAAGGTTACGTCGGAATACTCATTTAGCAAAAGGGCATCTGTTACAGGCCCTATGGGCGCAGTATCAATAATAATATAATCAAAATCTTTTTTTAGTATTTGCATTAACTCAACAAAGCCGGGTTTTCCAATCAGTTCCGTAGGGTTTGGTGGTATAACGCCGGCAGGAACAATAAATAAATTGGGGATAGATGTTGGTCTTATAATTTCATCAAAACTTGCTTTGCCCACAATAAAATTTGATATGCCGGGATCTCTGGTAACCTCCATCAGTTTACTTAACTTGGGTTTGCGAAGGTCCATTTCCATGAGGGCTACCCTTTTACCGGTTAAGGTAAGGCTGATGGCAAAATTGATAGCAATAAAGCTTTTGCCTTCACTGGAAATACTGGACGTTACCAACAATGTTTTATGTTCCTCATTTAAACCGATATAATTAAGGTTGGTTCGTAGTGCCCGGAACTGTTCGGCAATAACGGTTCGTTTACCTTCTAAGATCACAATGGGGCTTTTTGTATTTGCCTGAACAATTTCACCTACAAAGGGCACAGAAGTTTTACCTTCAATTTCATCCCGGAATAACACTTTACTTTTAAATTGTTCTTTCATCAATACCAGGAATACTGCCGACAACAAACCAACAATAAATCCCGTTAAATAAAAATTCTTTGATACGGGGCTAACAGGACCGTAGGCATATGCTTTTTCAATAACCCTCAAATCAGAGGAAGTAGATGCCGAAGAAAGTGCCGTCTCTTCTCTTTTTTGCAACAAATAAGAATAGATGGTGTTTTTAACTGCCTGCTGGCGGCTGATTTCAAGCAGGCCCCTTTCTTTTTGGGGCACCTGGCTAAGGAGGTTGTTGTTTAAATTAGTTTTGCTGATTATATCGCTTTTAACAGTAAGCAGGTTAGCCCGGATATTGCTGATATTTTCCTGAATATCTAATTTTAAACGCCTCACTTTTTCATTACTCATAACCACGGATTCACTCTGTTCACCGGAAATGCTGATGGCTTTATCCCTATCAAACTCTGTTTGGTACAATTGTGTCAGCAGCCCGGTTAGTGTTGGATCTGACACTAAATTTAAAGATGGAACTGTCCCGGTTTTTTTCCCCTTACTCAGGATATAATCTTTAACATCGTTGAGTATTTCCAGTTGCAGGTCAATTTCTCCTTTGCGTTTATCAAGGTCTCCAACTTTGCCCAAAAAAAGCTCTGCCTGAGAGCCTACAGCGTAGAGCGATTCTTTTGATTTATATGACACGATATTTCTTTCCACACTATCCAATTGACTAATAACCAAATGCAGGCGGTCTTCAATGAAAGCAAGTGTTTTGGAGGCTATCAGGTTTTTATCTTCAATGCCCTCCGCATTATATACCTGAAACAATTTAGTTAAAACAGCTTCGCCCTTGCTGGCTTCGGGGGTTTGCAAAGATATATCGAGCACAGTAGAAACATTTGAAAGCGGGACGGCTCTTATGCTACCAGAAATGCCACCGGCAACTGCCACAACCGGGCTAATTAATACAAAATAATTTTTACCCACCACGCTTTTATTGTACGCATTATTTATTATCAGTCTGTAAACTGTATTACCCAATGTAACGGTAGAGTCAAAAGGTACCAACAGGTTATTGATGCCTACAGTTTTGTTTTGCCAGTTGATGGTAAAAAAGTATTTATTGTAGTTAACAATACTGTCAGCATCCAATGCAGCAAACCGAACAGGTGCGTTTTGTCCATACAATTCTTCCTGCCTCACTTTTCCCTGGTTGTACACCGTGGCATACAAGTCAAGAGCCTTTACCACTTCCTGCACAATGCTGGATGATTTAAGCACTAAAATTTCATTGTCAACAATCTTTTTTTCGCTAAAAATATTCAGGGCATCCAATACTTTAGAATCGCCGGAACCCTTATTGGGATCTTTTAATAATACTTTTGCACTGGCCACATAAATGGGTATCTGCGATCTTAAGTATATATACGAAACACTCATTGCAATGGGAATAGTCAATGCAAAAAGTGGCCAGAAAGGGAGATACTTTTGCAATATCTGCACAAAAATATTTGTCTCCGGCTTTTCTTGAAAAAATGGTTGTTCGTTCATACAGTTAAAATGCAGTGCGCTATTTCTTTATGATCCTGTCTAAAATAATAAATGTGATGGATAATACGGAGACAAAAGTGGTATATAACTGTAAATTGCGTGTACGCCTCAAATCTTTATACACTTTATCTTCATCCGGGTTAACCACCAGAATATCGTTTGGCTGCAGGTAATACCAGGGTGACGTAAAGATGGACGCATTTTCGAGGTTAAGGTGTTTAAACTCCCTGGCCGCCAGTGTTTCCCTGATAACCATCACATCTTTTAAAGAACCGCTTGCACTTACATGGCCGCTTAGTGCGAGAGCATCTATCAGCGAAATTTTTTCAGCAGGCATGTTTAATTTTTGCGAACTACCAGCTTCGCCCATTATGGTTATAAAATGATTGGCAAAATTTACATTTACTATCGGGTCTTTTAGATAGGGTAATAAGTCCTGCTCCAATTTTATTTTCAATTCTTTCCTTGTCATGCCAGCCACCATTATTGTTCCAAGCTTGTGTAAATAAATATTTCCGTCTGCACTAACCAGGTAGCCTGCTGCTACTCCATCTGTTTTACCGGAACCTGTTCCAGTTGCTACATTAAAAAGCTGGTCTTCCAATGGGTTTAAACTGGAAATACCCAGGCTCAGGATATCATTTTTTTTAATTGTTAATGCTGCGCTGGTATCTGTAACACCCTGTATCACCGTATCTTTTTTTATGTCTTTAAAAAAATAGGTAGGCTTTGATATGGAGCAGGAAGTAAAAAATAGAATGGATAGAACTATAACTGCCAACAACTTTATATCAGTTAAAAAATATCTCTGGCATGGCAGATAAAAAGTGGGTTTCACCATAATGAGTTTCTTTAAAAAGGTAAACATAGTTACTTGTTAAAACTATGTAGTACGCTAAAGTATTTATCGCATTTATAATAATTGTTGTGGTCAAATTTCGTATAAAATACTGACAGAGCCAACAAATAGGTTTGGGGTAAGTTGTATTAATAAAAACGGATGATAATAGTTATCATCCGCTAACAAGGTTATTAAAGTAAATTTATAATAAGTTGGCTGAATTCTTTTTCCGGTTATCTCTTGCTTTTTTTACTCCATAGCCAATACCAGCGGCTACCAATAAACTTATGCCGCCATCAATTGGTGCATCAGGATCAACGGCTCCATCATCAACAGGCTGCGCCTGACTGATACCAGGTAAAGCATTTAGTGAGATAAATAATACACTACACATCAATAGCCTTTTGCTATATTTTTTCATTTATCAATATTTTATGGTCTTTCAAAATTCTATTACACTATAAAATTAACGATTGTTTTGTTATAATAGTTTCACAGCATAGATTGTCGCTATTTTTATTTTTTTTCAAACAAAAAATATATTCAAAGAATGTCCCGACACCCGAGGATAGCGAATCAATATTTTATAAAATATTAACCCGGTGTTAGCTTGAACAAAGCATAAATAAATGCACTGGAATGTTACTTAATAATATTTTATTTTTCCTGAGCCAATACTTTTATATACCGCATGGTTTTATCAGGCTTAACAACCTGTAAATGATAGGTTCCTGTAACCATTATGCCTTCACCCCGAATGACTGGCACCACAATAGTTCCGCCGACATGATTAAAAGAGCTGGAAAATATTAACTGTCCCAAATTATCGAATAACACAAACTGGTAAACACCTTTTGGCTGGTTCAACAATTGTAAACTGATGATACCATCAGTTACGGGGTTTGAATAAATAGCAATACCCCCTTCTCCATTATCAAACTTAATTTTTACTATGCTGCTATAAGATTCTTCGCCATTATTGCTTATGTTTTTAATGCGGAAAAAATTGTCTCCCTGCCAAGCATTTTTGTCGAGCCAGTTATACATAATTATTCCAGAAGCAGCCGTAGTATTTACCCTGGCAAAATGTTGTCCATCAGCAGATTTTTCTATTTCATACCTGCTGTTATTTAATTCATTTGCTACTGCCCATTCTACCACAATATCATTGTTTTTCCTGGAGGCTTTTATGCTGGTAAACATTAAGGGTAAAGTAACTACAGACGGTGCAGTAAATATTATACGAAAACGGTTAGATACGGCACTGGCACTGTCTGCTGTGATACTGAACGAATAGCTGGAAGCAGCCGACACACTAACTGGTGTCTTTATTCCTGTATACCCGTCTTCAACTATGGCGGTTAGTAAGGGGTCAATGTTTTGAGGCACGAATTGAAGCTCGTAATTGCGATGGGTAGTTTTTAGTAAATGCAGAAACAGCGTATCCGTTCCTATAACAGCTTTCCGATTTTCAACAGCGTACATTTTGCCACTTCTTAGCAGGCCGAGATTTTCCTTAATATTGCTAAATTTCAAAATACTCCCGTTGCCTGCTTCATTTGAATAACCTTCATCAAACCGGGCAATATTGCCGTCTGCCAGTATTGTATTATTATCTGTATTCTGTACATAAAGATTGGTTCGAAAGCTTTGGGTAGTAGAAGCCGGGCGAAAAAAACTTAGTGGTGTAGCCATACTTTTATTGTTTTCGGTAAAGGTCAGTGTTGCTCCAACGCCTGTTCTGAATACATAAAACGCCTGGCTGGAATAGACATTGCTTTTTTGCCCTCCGGGGCTTTCGGGCGCAGATTCAAATAAACCTGTAGCAATGTTTTTAAAATAAGTGAGATAACCACCTTGTTCCAGATTAATAAAAGGATCGTACATATAATATCTGGTATTATCTATATTCACACCGGCTGCCATTACAGCATTCATGTCAACCTCGGATGCAAAAGGATTACCAACAAGAGTGTATCCTGTAGCCGCAGGACCAGTCAGGTTAAACGTTTGTGTTTTTATCTGCACCATTCCTGTATCGCTAAGGGTAGTTTCATTTTTATAAGGCGGATAAAATAATGCGCTGGAAGACCTGTCTCCCCGTACAAATAAAAACATGCCATAATTTTGCGGAGTGCCTGGTGTAATTGCTGTTCCGGATATTGTAATTGCTTTTGTATCCGGTACCCCTTTTAATTCGGTACCATTATACAATTTAAGGGAATAATTTCCCAGTGGTGTTACATCTAAACCACCGGCAGGTGCAAGCGGGCCGGAAATAAAAATACCTGTGCCGGCAGATGTTACGCCCCCTCTTTGCCAGGCATTAAAAACTGTTTTAGTTGCATCAACTACCACTGGCGCAGTCATAAGGCGCCATGCCCGTTGGGGAGGTATATTACGTTGCACTATAAAACGGCCAATGCCACTATAAGTAATTGTTGCATTGGGTGCAACTGTAGCCAACCTGGCCGTTTTACTGGCATTAGATTGCAGGGTTAAATAACTTGCATTCAATTCAAGGTTGGTAACCGGGTCGATACCAATATTACCAATTTTTAAAGAATCAATCACAATAGCATTTGCCGACAAGGTTTTGGTGCCTGCATTGTCTATCCACAGGTTGTTGTAAGTTAGTCCTGCAAAGGATTGTGTAATCCCATTTAATAAAACGGTGCCGTTGTTATGGCTAAAAATAGCCGTTCCTGATTTTGTAAAATTGCCTTGTATGGTGAGTGTGGTGGGAGGGGCGGTTTTGATACCACTAACTGAAAGGGATAAATTTTGATAGGGTATTTGATTAGATATAACCTGTGCAGCAGTACTGGTGTAATCAACTGTACTGCCTGCACCAATTGAAATATTTACTGCTGCTATATTTGAATGAATAGAAGAGTTAGAACCGAAACCTTCTGTAAATCCACTAAATCCTTTATCATTGGCTGATTTCCAGTTGGCATTATCTTCTATTGTTACCGTACTCGTATTTACTACATCATTGTTACTTTTAATTGTACGGGCGCCAATGCTAAATGTTTTTCCATTTTTTACAGTAAATGAACCGGAGGCTTCATTAAGAATAATATTGTTACTGCTTGCTCCTACATTAGAACCATTAACTTCAATATTCTTATAAACTATGGGAATCGTTTTATTATTGGCACTACCTTTTATTGGTTGAGTGCCAATAGCAGATCCTGCAAATTCAATTATTCCGCTGATGAGTGTATAGGTACCATCGATATCAGGTTTCGAGGTACTTGAACCAGACATTTTAAACCTGCCACCATCCATTGTAAGATTTGTATTTATATCACCAAAGCCATCAGAATTCCCAATATCAAGCAATGCAAAACCACTGATAAAAACTGTACCCGTGATGCTTGTGGGATTTGAACTTAACGTTGTTAAAGTATTTCCTGAAAAAGTAAGGTTCCTGTAATCCCTGCCACCTCTTAAAATTTGCGTACCTGAACCGTACAATTCAATCGTTCCTCCGGTAAAAGAATATGGTGTAATTGCAAGTTCAGGAACTGTGGAGGAAAGTTTGGCTAATCGTAATGTACCGCCGGACATTACAAAAGCAGTAGAGGCTGTGCCGGATAAAGTAAAAGTTCCTGCATCCAAAACACCGGTTGAAATAATAAGCGCTGAAGAAGTTCCTGCTAACCTTACATCGGCATTAAGCGTTAGCGTACCACTGCCAGTTTTTTTAAGTATAAAAAAATCTTCTCCTCCTAATGTATTTATTGATTGAGCTCCACTTCCGTTAAAATTTATAGTGGAGGTAGATTCTGTTAAACCAGCCGTGCTATAGCTTGTCCAGTTTCCGCCAATTGTTACTTCTATTAATGAAGTTAATGGCAAGACTGCCGTTCCAGCTATGATTATATTTCTAGCAATATTTAAATCTGCTGATGGTGTTTTACTTCCTCCACCAAAAAGGCCAAGATTGGCATAACTTGCATTTATTATATTTTGGGCAGCGCTATGATTATAATTAACAGTGCCTAAAAAAGTCATTGTTGAAGCAGATGGGGTTGTTCCCATGGCTGTATTTAAGGTAGAGGTTGCATCAATTGAAAAAGATGTGGTTATACTTATTGCAGCTATATCATTATTAAGATTTAAAATTCCTCCATTGGATATTGTAACACTTGAAAAGTTATATCCTATCCCACTCGTTGTTGATAACGTCATTACCCCACTATTAATATTCAATGTGCAAGTAGCACCACCCGTGCCACCATTTATTTTGTTTGCACCTCCTGAAGTCTGATTCCAAATTCCTCCATTTATATTAACAATCGAAGATGTCGAGATTCCTTGTAATGTACTTCCTGAAGCTCCTGATACTGTTCCTGCAGTAAGTGTAAATACATCATATTTTGTAGTTACACCTGGTAATGTAAAAGTGCCGCCACTCTTATTTATTTCCACAGTATTTAAATTTGTATTGGCACCTGAATTTGTAATTAGCTGATTGGAACTTCCTGCAAATATTATTTTTGCCCCTGCTCCAAATGAAGGGAAAGGAACATTACTATTATCAAACTGATTTAGATTTCCATAAATACTCAATTTATTATTTGCCTGCACTATCACCTTAAGCGTTGTGCCCGTAGCACTAAAATTTAAGTCGTTGCAAACAGCAGTTGTTATATCTACATTTATAGCATTGTTTGATTGTACAAATACGTTTGAAGTAGGAGATGGTATTTGCCCTGCAACCGCAGCCGTCCAGGCCGCACCAGTATAAATTTTCCAGGCATTAAAATCACTCCAGTTTCCTGCAGCGTTTTTTGTTTGAAAATCGCCTGCTATTTGACACAAGCTAATTTTTGGCATAGTCACGAATAAAATCGCGATAATTAGATACATTTTCATAGTAAACGATGTTAATTTGTTTCTAATGGGCATACTTTTTTACCTAATAAATACCAGATTGTGGAGTAAATAGAATTTCTTCTTTTTTAAAAAATAAAACATGCTGCCACATGATTTTTTCATGACTATAAAACAAGCTAATTCAACCAGGGAGTAGAAGTAAGGATCGGCAGTAACTGAGGTAAACGAATTGGTTTTGAAATAGGATTGGAATAAAAAATATAAGCGGGTTTGAATACAAAGTAGGTACAATAACCAGTATTCAATAATTATTTAATAAAAATTTTATCTTTGTGTATAACTTTAAAATAATCCATCCTTTTTGCAGGAGGAAGGTGGAGACAGAAAGAATAAGCCGGACGCTAAAAGACCGGCTAACTGTTAACTACCTTGTTGTAAAAAACTCATTTCAACCTTTCTTTAATATCAAGTGCAAATTGCCGGCTGGTATCTTTGGCGATATCATAACCAGCATCTGCATGGCGTATTACACCGATACCTGGATCATTACGCAATACCCGGCTAAGGCGTTCAGCCGCTGCGGCTGTTCCATCAGCAACTATCACCATACCGGCATGAATGCTGTAACCCATACCCACGCCTCCCCCATGATGCAGGCTTACCCAGCTTGCACCACCTGCAGTGTTTATGAGTGCATTTAAAACCGGCCAGTCGGCAATGGCATCGCTGCCGTCCAGCATGGCTTCTGTTTCCCGGTTGGGGCTGGCTACCGAACCGGTATCCAAATGATCCCGTCCAATCACGATGGGTGCTTTTACTTTACCGGTGCGTACCAATTCATTAAAAGCCAGACCAGCTTTTTCCCTGTCGCCCTGCCCTATCCAGCAAATCCGTGCCGGTAATCCCTGGAAGGCAATACGTTCCTGCGCCATTTTTATCCAGCGGTGCATGCTTTCATTTTCCGGAAACAATTGCAGCATCACTTCATCTGTTACACGGATATCCTCAGGGTCACCACTTAGTGCCACCCATCTAAAGGGCCCCTTGCCTTCGCAAAATAAAGGGCGGATATAGGCAGGCACGAACCCCGGAAAATCAAAAGCATTTTTTAGCCCTTTCTCCTGTGCCCTTGCCCTTAAATTGTTACCATAATCAAAAGTAATGGAACCCATCTGCTGCAACTGTAACATTAGTTCCACATGCAGTTTCATACTATCATAACTCCTGTCAATATATTGTTGCGGATCTTGTTGCCGTAATATATTGGCTTGCTCATTGGTAAGTGTATGAGGTATATAACCTACTAAAGGATCATGCGCTGAAGTTTGATCGGTGAGTGTATCGGGAATAATTTTTCTTTCTGCCAGCCGTTGCAATAAAGTAACCGCATTACACAACACACCGATAGATATGGCCTGCCCTTTTTGTTTGGCATCAAGTGCTTTGTCAATGGCTTCATCAATATCAATAATTTTTATATCAAGATATTTTGTTTCAATGCGTTTATCTATTCTCCATTCTTCTACTTCAGCAATCAGTGCAACGCCGTCATTCATTGTAATGGCCAGTGGCTGGGCGCCGCCCATTCCTCCAAGTCCCGCTGTTACATTGAGTGTACCTTTTAATGTGCCGCCAAAATCCTTATTAGCCGCAGCAGCATAGGTTTCATAAGTGCCTTGCACAATACCTTGCGAGCCAATGTATATCCAGGAACCTGCTGTCATCTGTCCGTACATGATCAACCCCTTTTTTTCCAGTTCATCAAAATGTTCCCAGGTGGCCCATTTGGGAACCAATTGAGAATTGGATATTAAAACCCTTGGTGCATCTTTGTGCGTTGTAAGTATGCCGACTGGTTTACCACTTTGTATCAGTAATGTTTCATCATCATTCAGGTCTTTCAGTGCTTTAATGATCAGGTCGAGGCTCTCAAAATTTCTGGCTGCTTTACCACGGCCTCCATACACAATTAGTTCTTCAGGACGTTCCGCTACTTCAGGATCAAGGTTATTCAGCAACATTCTTAATGCGGCTTCCTGTATCCAGCCTTTACAGGTGAGTGTATTTCCTGTGGGAGTTTTATATTTTACAGCATCGTATTTTGAAGTGGCCAATTGCATATAAACATATTTTTAGTGAATTTATTTTTATTGGCATGAAGGTAAACAATTTGAACATTTGCTACATTTACTTGGAAAGCATTTAGTAAGATTACATCAAAATTTTAAAACAAAATAATGCAAAGCGAAAAAGAAAAAATGTTGTCAGGGAAACCGTATAAATCTTTTGGTGAGCAGCTTTTAGGCGAGCGCCAACTGGCAAAGGAATTAATTTTTGATTTTAATAATTCACGCCCTGCTGAAACAGATAAACGCAGGGAGATCATTAAAATATTATTTGGTAAAACGGGTAAGACATTTTTTATTGAACCTCCATTCAGGTGCGATTATGGTTACAATATTGAGATTGGAGAAAACTTTTATGCCAACTATAATTGCATCATTTTAGATTGTGCAAAAGTTATCATCGGTGATAATGTTTTGCTTGCACCCAATGTGAGTTTTTATACCGCAGGTCACCCGATACATCATGCAATAAGAAACCAGGAAATTGAATATGCTTTTCCTATAACCATTGGTAACAATGTTTGGATTGGAGGAAATGTGGTGATTAATCCCGGCATTACCATTGGCGATAATTCAGTAATTGGGGCCGGCAGCGTAGTTACAAAAAATATTCCTGCGGATGTAATTGCTGTAGGCAATCCCTGTAAAGTTTTGCGCCAGATCAGTGAAGAGGATAGGCTATACTATTTTAAAAAATTCACATTGAAATAAAATATTTATTTCAATCGCTGCTATTTAAGCGATACTGCTTTTATGAGTAACAACTACCAATGATAAAATGATGACTACCAGTTCAGGGAAAAATAAAACCGGTACACCTTGATGGCGCACCCCATTGCTTCCAGGCCGGATAATATTTCTTAAAATAAACTTAACTGCATCGTATCCGCAGGGTTTTTACGATTGGTTTTATTTTCTATACCGCCTGTTGCTGATTGAATGGTGTAAACTGCTGTTTGCTGATAACGTGATGCAACAATAATTTTTATACCACCGGCATGTGCGTTAAATAATTGCTCAGCCATTTGCGGATCATTATTATCTTTTGATAAATGGGCCAGCAAAAGATGCGTCATAAATGATGGCCGGTGGTTGTTAAATATTTCGAGTGCC
>JANYFT010000042.1 GCA_025359625.1 Ferruginibacter sp. | reverse complement strand
GGAAAATGTGGGTATTGATCTGCAGAAAATTTTAGACAATCCAAAATCGGAGTATGATCTTTTTTTAAATGATGGCGATACCTTACGCATTCCGAAGCAGCTTCAAACAGTAAGGGTAAATGGCGAGGTATTGTACCCTGCTTTGGTGAGGTACGATGAAAAATATAAATTCAGGGATTATATTAATAAAGCCGGGGGCTTTGGTGACCGGTCATCAAAAAGAAGGCCTTATGTTGTTTACGCCAACGGTTCGGTAAAAGGAACAAAATCTTTTTTATTTATTAAAAGTTATCCTAAGCTAAGCCCGGGTGCCGAAATATTTGTTCCTTCAAAAAGAGAAAGAGAAAGGTTAAGGACTGGTGAGGTAGTGTCTTTAAGTGTATCCTTAGCTACCATGCTTGCCATACTTTATAATGTAATTAAAAAATGATAGAAAATACTTCAACACAGCAGGACACCAATCGTGTATTTGATGAATTTTCTCCAAAAAAATTAATTCTTCAAATTCAAAGTACGGGCAGTTATATTTTATCTAAGTGGATAATTATTTTACTTGTTGCTGTTGTTTTTGGTATAACAGGTTATATATATGTTGCTTCAAAAAATTCAACCTATGTTGCTGAAATTACTTTTGCAATGGATGAAGGAGCCAGCCAGAGTGCCAGAAGCGACTTTGCCCAGTTAAGCGAACAGTTGGGTATGGGTCAGGTATTGGAGGCAGGTGGCATTTTTAGCAGTACAACCAATATTGTTGAGTTAATGAGGTCGAGGCTATTGATTGAAAAAACATTAAGAAGCACTGTTACCATTAACGGAAGGTCATTACTTTTTGCAGATTTTTTTCTTGATTCATTAAACTATCGTGAAAAGTGGTTAGGGGATACTTCCGGACATAAATTAAATCTTAATGCTGTAAAAAAATCGCGGCAGGACAGTCTTTTTGAAAATAATATTATCCGTAATATTTACCAGGTACTTACTACACAAAATATCAAAATTGATACAAAAGGAAAAGGCACCAGCATTATATCAGTTACCTGCACCACAGAAAATGAATTGTTCTCGAAATATTTTTTAGAAGCATTGATAGATAAAGTGATCAGCTTTTATATTGATAATAAAACACAGCGTGCCAAGCTGGACGTAGCTTTTCTTCAGCACCGCACCGATTCTATTAAGAATGTATTTACCGGGTCGCTATATGGAAAGGCTGCTTTTACAGATGCCAACATTAATTCTGTAAGGCAGGTAGGTACTGTTTCAGGAGACAGGCAACTGGTGGACATACAAATACAAAAAACAACTTACGCAGATCTTTTCAGGAGCCTTGAAATAGCAAAGACAACACTAATGAAGGAGACGCCATTGATACAGTATATTGACTTTCCCATCCTGCCATTAAAAATGAATTCACCGGGCCCGTTAAAGATGGCTATACTCCTCTTTATTGTGGGTTGTTTTATTACTTTATTATTGTTGCTGTTATTTAAAATCTACCGGCATTTTATACCAAAGGTTGTGGAGCCTGATTTTTATGAAACGTATTACCCGGCACCATCAGAATAAAAAAACAACTGAATTTTTTAAAACAATTTTATTTTATTAACCGCCTACAAAAGTTAAGAAAATAGCCTAAAAAAGCAGGCAGCCTAACCTAGCTACTCATGTTGTATTCTGTAGCCGCAACACACAAAATAGAACCTGAATAAAAATAAAACTGGATTAAAATAAAAACTAAAAGGCTGAGCAACTTTCACTTTTTCTTAATAAGGAGATATCTTCTTTATTAATAAATAGGATAGTTAAATCAATACTTTCAGGTGTTAAAATACATTCTTAATTCTAATCTTTTGATAGTTAAATTTTTTTTAAGTATTAAAAAATAGCTCCGCTTTATAGTTGTATTTGTCTGGCAGTTAATCTTACGTTGGTATCCTTTATAAAACAGGTTTATGCTTTAGTTTCAAAATAAACAATCTAAATGACGATAATTAAATTAACAGTTGGCCCAGGGCCTTTAACCCAAAAAGATTTCAATTATTATACTAAATTTAATGATGGTCTCGCTGGAACATATCGTTTTGAAGTTAATAATGATTGCGATACTTGCGATTATTGGATTGTAAGAGGTGATCTTCAGAAAAAAAACGAAACTGTTTATTGTAACAAAGCTATTTTTCTTTTAGATGAAGTACATGAAAAAAGAAACCTCCTTCCACGATTTATAGCACAATTCGATGCCTTTATTGGGGTACACCCTCCCCCGGCTCCTATACAATTCATATTCAGTAATGAGTTTGTACCCTGGCTTTTTGTGAACAAAACATATAATGAGGTATACGCAGATATGGATCAGGAAAGCAAAACAGATGAACTTTGTATTATGTCTTCCAATGCAAACTTTATCTCTGGCCACAGAACAAGATTTGCATTCACAAACCAGCTAATTGGCTACTTCCAGGATAGAGTTAAGGTATTCGGAAGAGGCTTTATTCCTTTCAATTGTAAATATGAAATTTTAAAAAAATATAAATATTGTATTGCTGTTGAAAACTCTGTTGTGCCAGGATATTTTACAGAGAAAATTAATGAATGCTATTTGTGCGAAACACTGCCTATCTATTCTGGATGCCCTGACTTGGAAAATTACTACGACGAAAACAGTTTTGCCAGAATAGATACCAACGATCTGTCCGCATCCATAAAGACCATTGAAGGGCTACTGGAAAGTAAGGCGTATGAAAAAAAAATGGAAGCAATAAAATTGATGAAAAGAAGGTATTTTGAATTATACCATTTTCCTGATGCTATAATAAGGCTGCTGGAAGCCAATATTCCATTAACAGGGAAAGGTAAAAAAAAACATGTCTTTCAAGAAAACTATTTTACGCCGGCAAAGAAAGGGGTAGAAAAAATTACGGACGGTTATGCCATAATAAAGAATGGAATAACTGCCCGTGTCAGCAATAGATTTGAACGTATGCTTAAATGAAAACAATTAGCTTTCGCAGGGTAGTTAATTAAAATATTGCTTGGGGGCAGATTACATATTCCCTTGAATCTTTTGAGTGTTGGCATTGTGGGTAAAACAGAAATTTCATTTTCTATATTTCACAATTAAACTGTAGCCTTACATAGTGTCTCAAACAATGATTGCCTTATAAACTATAACAGCTTTAATAATTATAAAAACACTGTTTATGCCAGAAATTGTACACTGTATATGACAAGTTAAGGCCGTCTTATTTCAGGAAGGGATTGGTAAAAGCAGTTAAATAGTGTACAAATTTTTCAGGCAATCTTGAGGCTGTGTAAGAATTATTAATACAAATGGCAACAGTCTAAAATAACAGAAGTAAAATTACTGAGATAAAATTAGTATTAAGCACAGCTTATGATTCATTTTAAAAAAAATAAACAAAACTGCTTTGATGATCCAAAAAAAATGTGTGGAATAGATGTGTATGCTGCCAGCATGGGCTATGAAATATCGGTTTATCAAAACCCTATTTCTTATCCTGTTGAAATAGTGGCGACAGGTAATGATTTTCAGGGTGGCCTTGTTGATAATACTACAAGGCAATTGGTTGCAGAAGCTGTGTTATTGAGACATGGCAGAGCTTCCCAGTGCATGCCATTTCAGAACCACGACGACACAACAGGCTTGCCTCAAATAGATGGTACATTTTTATACGGCGGTATATTATTAAATAATTTTGGGCATTTTCTTTTAGAATCCATTGGCAGATTATGGGCATATAACCGCTTTAAAAATTTTGATCCGTATATCTTTTTTTACGCCCCCTGGGGAATCCCCGATTACAAAAAAAAAGACCATTACATGTACCAGTTATTTAGGGGATTTGGCATCCCGGTTAACCGGCTGGTTTTCTTTTCAGAAATTGTTCAACTGAAAAAAGTTATTATACCCGAACAAAAATACGGATTTGGAAAATGCAGAATGCCTGACAATACATTTATAAACTTCATTCAATCGTTTAATTTACCTGATCATTTTAACGCAGGTATTAATGCTGACAAAATATATATATCCCGTTCACAGTTGCCATTTAACCAGGGAAGGCTATTTGGAGAAGCTGAGTTTGAAAAATATTTACAATCTAATGGTTACCTGGTTGTGTATCCGGAAAAGCATACGCTTTATGAGCAATTAATAATGTATAAAAAAGCAAAACAAATTATCTTCTGTGATGGAGGGGCTATGTATGGTACTATTCTTTTTCCGCATTTAAGTGCAGACATTGCCATTGTTGCAAGAAGAAGGGATCATCGCTGGAATTATAAAGAGCTAACAGAACATTTTTATGGGTACAAAAAAGCTGTTCTGTGGATAGATGAAATAATTGGGCAATATCAGTATGGAATGGAAACCTGGGATGCCGCAGGCGAAATTGATTGGCATAAAGTGAGCGTAACTTTACAAAAAGAAAACTTTGTAACATCTGTTTTTGAGGGATTAGATACTACTACTTATGAGCGCCTTAAGAGAAGGGAACTTCTACAATATATTCAGGCCATACAGATGAATCCGCTTTTTCTACATTATATGCAAAAGCTTAGGGAAGAGTATCCAATTTTGCCGAATAGCTTTTAATTTACGGAGTAGTACAAATTGGCTTTTCTGATAAGTTCAAAATATTTTTTACCACATTTTTTTCAATTTGATAAAGCATCTCTTTACTAATGAGGCTTTTGGCGCTACCGTTTTTATTTCAACAATTTCTTTGGTTGGGATATGCCTGTCAATTTCATACATAACACTCTTGCGAATGGTTTCGTGAAATTTGTACCTGGTATGTATATCGAAGGAGGCATAGATATACACCATTATCATGATCTTATCATACGCTTTGTGCATGGCCGTTGCACCGGTATTGTGCATGCGGTAAACCCCCATCACTTCATCCAGGTATTTAAATTTACCCCTCAATGTTAGCAGCAGCATAAAAGACAGGTCGCCATACTGACAATTAAAAAACCAATCTGGCAAATCAAAATCAGGATAGTTTACAAACACCACCGAAAGTGAAGGAATAAACCAGGGACCCAGCACATCTTCAGTATCAAATATATCTTTCGAAAGTGATGTATGCAAAAGCCATTCGTTACTTACTGCATTTCTTTCTTCCATCTTTTCCCCTGTTCGTTCTTCTTTCATCAGCACATTATGAAAACAAGCGCTGTACATGGAATTGGCTTCTAAAAAATCAACTTGTTTTTGCAACTTATATTGATCTGTCCAGTAATCATCGCCTTCACAAAAAGCAATATACTTACCTTCACAGGCTTTGTAAGTACGAAGAAAATTTTTACTCATCCCTATATTACTGGCTGATGTAATTACTTTTACTTTCTCTGGAAATTTTGCAGCATACTCCATACAGATTTCTTTGGTACAGTCTGTACTGTTGTCTTCGCCAATTACCAGTTGTACAAAAAAATCAGTCACCTGGCTCAATATCCCTTCAATCGATTCACGGATATAACCCTCGTGATTATAAGTAATCATACAAACATTTACTACCATATTTTTTTGTTTGATTGATTGTGAAAATTATCCAGCAATAATTGCTTGTATCTGTTGATTAAAAAAAGACACTGCATCAACCGGATGCTTTTGTGCAATAATCCGGCTGGCATTTATACCCAACTGCTCCCATTCATTTCTTTTTTCCCATGCTCTTTCAAGTGCCGCATCAATAAATGCAGGAATTGGAAATTCAGCAATAAAACCATTGAGGCCTTCTTCTACCAGTTCATTGGTTCCCCCTACATTAGTTACAATAGCAGCCCGTTTAAAACGCATCGCTTCAATCAGGCTTAATGATTGCCCTTCCATCCGTGAAGGCATCATCAGTATGTGATGCTGTTTCCATATTACTGCAACGTCTTCCACATGATCATGAAGGCTGAGATTGGTAATATTATTTTGCTGTATTAATCGTTTCAATAATTCGACATGCGGCCCATTTCCAAACAAAGAAAAATGAATGGGCCTGTTTCTCCATTTGTCATTTGCAAGCACTTCAATCAATAAGTCGTATCCCTTATGAAAAGCCTCTACCCTGCCTACCAGTGCTACTTTATAAATGCCATTCTCCAGGACAGGGAACGACATATTAAAAGGAAATGCCTTGGTGAAAGGATTATACACAATGGTACTATTATCTAATTTTTCTCCCAATAATTTTTCATGCAATGACAATGTATTTTTTGAAACAAAAAAATTGCGTTTTGCCTGTTTATACATCAGTCGTAAGTCGTCAATCAATGCATTATAAAGTCCGGGCCAAAATTCAAGTGCTACCAATTGGGTAATGGTTACAAAGGGAATATTAAATTGAATGCAGTCTTTTATAAAATGCCGCCCCTCTATATTATTACCCTGCGAAATAATTACAAGATCTGGCCTGCTTTGCCTGAAGAATTGGTGTAAAATATCCCTTGGGGAAAATTTACGGATCCTTAATTTCTGAATGATTCTCTGAGCCCTTGAAAGAGGTAATATACGATTGCGGAGATCGATATAATTTTCAGGTAGCGATATATATTGTTTTACCTGTTCATAGTCATATTGAAGACCCGCTTTAATAAGGTATCCCATGTCAGCTAACTGTTTGGCTGATTGTGTCCATAACACTTCGCTACCTCCCCATATACTATTGGTTGATAAAAAAAGAATGTACTTTTTGGGCATAATTATAATAGGTGGCAAAGATAATTATTAATGATCCCTAAATATTTTGACAAGGACAGAATGGATTAAGATATCATTATCTTTTTATAGCAGATGCCTTCCTTCAATCACTTGAAAATTTATTAGGTATTAAGCAGGTTAGTGAAAAAATAGTTTATTAATCTTTGTATAACCTAATGATAACAATATGGTAAAGACGGTGGATTAGCTTGCAAATTATTAACTCAAATTGTTATTGCATGAAAAACTTTGCTGATTTTCGCAGTTACAGATGGTATTTTTTTACCCTGCTGCTGCTTTTAATAACCAGTATTCTAATGTTGATCGTCAATGGCAAAGAAGCCTGTTTTATTTCTTTAAACAATTATCATCCTTATTGGCTGAATGTGTTTTTTATTAACTACACTTTTATCGGCGATGGTATGTTTGCAATAGTTTTGATAGCACTCCTGTATTTTTATTTTAAAAGAAAACAACAGGGCTTTGCTATGCTAACATCTTTTATCATTTCAGGATTGGCTGCGCAAATAATAAAGAACCTTGTTAATTCACCAAGGCCGAGGTTATATTTTGAGGCAGGACAGTATTTACATTTTATTGATGGGGTAAGCCTGGCTAATAATTCCAGTTTTCCTTCTGGCCACACAGCAACTGCTTTTGCTATTGCCACGGTACTGGTGTTAATGATCAACAATAAAAAGAGCCAGCTATTTATTTTATTGGCCGCCGTTTTGGTAGCCTATTCCCGTATTTACCTGGCGCAGCATTTTTTATTAGATGTAGTTATCGGAGCAATTATTGGAACTGCATCCGGTGTACTATCGGTTTATTTTGCAATTAATTTTAATGATATCCGGCAATCTATCCTCAAAATGCAAAATATTAAAAATAATAGCAGGCAACTAAGATCACCGTCCACAGTACAATCCACATGAGTACTTTTTTTGGTGTCAGGTTCTTAAAATATGGACTGTCAGGAATAGCAGGAATGATAATAGATTTTTCGGTTACATGGATTTGCAAAGAAAAATTATTGGTAAATAAATACCTTGCTAATTCATTGGGGTTTAGCATGGCCGTTATAAATAATTTTTTACTAAACCGATACTGGACTTTTGAAAATACTGATCATCTTTTTGCCTGGCAATTAACAAAATTTGTTCTTGTATCTATTATGGGTTTAGTTATCAACAACCTACTTTTATACCTGCTACTTAAAAATGCCAACAGAAATTTTTATTTCTTAAAAACAATTGTCATTGCCCTTGTTTTTTGCTGGAATTATTTTGCTAATTTTCTTTTTACTTTTAATTAAGCACCGTTGAGTTATAAAAAGAAAACCTTGCTGCTTATTGGCATTGCCACATTGGTACGCTGCATCATAGCCTGTAGTATTGAGTTGGGTAATGATGAAGTGTATTACCGGATGTATGCCCAGGATTTGCAATGGAATTATTTTGACCACCCTCCCATAGTGGGCTGGCTGATAAGGCTCAGCACTGTTAATCTTTTATTGGATAACGAATTTTTTATCCGGCTCGGTGCTATTGTTTCTGCAGCCATCACTACCTGGATGTTTTTTTTAAGCGGTAAAAAAATTGGCAATGAGCAAACAGGTTTTTTGGCGGCTATAATTTATACTGCAACTTTGTACGGAAGTATTATTGCCGGCACATTTATTTTACCTGACTCCCCACAAATGGTATGCTGGACTGTAGGCTTGTATTTACTAATTGATATATCAGCAAACACCGGCAGTAATAAAAAAAATAATATTACTGTCTTATTATTTGGATTGGTTGCCGGAGTGGGCATGCTTTGTAAAATTCATACTTCCTTTTTATGGTTGGGCTTTTTATTGTACCTGGTTTTTTATAACAGGGAACGGTTAAAACAACCTGCGTTGTATTTATCCGGCATTATTACATTGCTGCTTTTTTACCCGGTAGTTCGATGGAATATTGATAATCATTTTGCGACTTATATGTTCCATAGCAAAAGAATAAATGTAGCATCCGGCGGCTTTAACATCAGTTCTTTTTTAACCTTTGCCGGCGGGCAGGTATTTTATTGTAATGCTGTAATTTTCCCATTTATCTTGCTGGCAACTATTGCTGCCTTTAAAAATAAACTACCTGTTTTACCCGCTCATAAAAGAATATTACTGTTTTGCAGCCTGCCATTAATTGGTGTAGCTACTGCTATTTCTTTTTTTAAAGATGTTCTTCCGCATTGGACTGGCCCTGCCTATAGTGGGCTAATTTTATTAACTGCCTGTTATTTTGCTGAGCATAAATCAACTGCTATTTTAAAAGAGAAAATACTCCAAAAGCCTTTATTGATGGCTACTGTACTGCTTGCTATAATAATTGCAACAGGTGTTTCTGTAATACATTTTTTTCCAGGCACGTTGGGCAAAAAAGATGTAGTTATTTTGGGCGATGGCGATTTCACTTTGGATATGTATGGGTGGAAAAATGTAAAAACAGCCTTTGAAAAAATAACGCAAAAAGAAGAGCAGTCGGGTATAATGAAAAAGGGTGCGGTTATCATCAGTAATAAATGGTTTCCCGCTGCACATATAGATTTTTATGTAGCCATGCCTTTAAAAAAAGACCTGGTAGCTATTGGTGACACTTTTAATATTCACCAGTATGCGTGGCTCAATAATAAAAGAAAAAAATTGCAACCCGGCGATGATGCCTGGTGCATTGTTCCCTCTGAAAATTACTTTGATGTAAAAAAAATGTATGCTCCCCTGTTTAAAACCGTACTTGGTCCCGGAATAGTTCAACAAAAACGAAATGGAAAAATCTGCCGTGTATTGTATATTTATGAACTAAAAAATTATTTAGCAAAATAAATAATTCAAGGGTGTAAAATCTTTATGGATGTACGTTTACAAACTAATATCTAACTCGTTACCTGCAGCCTACCTTTATTGATTATGATCCATTCGTTACTAAAAAAACATGCACTTAAGCTAACCGAATTATACTCAACCAATTTAAGTAAATCTATGCCATCTCCTTGTATACACAACAACGAAATTCAATGTTAAGTGCCCATTAAAATAAAACTTAACATTGAAAACAATAATCTTATATTAATTTTGTGTTATCATTTTAAAACAAAACAACAATGCCAAATAAACCTGTCGTTAAAAATATTACTATTGATAAAGAAAGTATACTGAAAGCTGTTGCAGAACAATTACAAATAGCCCTGCCAATATTGAAAGAACAAATTGGTGAAAAAAAATTTGAAAGAAGAATTAAAAAAGTTGCAAAAATATTAGTTGCGGGGATCAAAAAAGTTGCTGTAAAAAAATCAGCTCCTGCCGCTAAAAAAGCCCCCCTCAAAAAGAAAAAGGATGTAAAAGTTTTAAAGGCAGTAAAGGTTACTGCAAAGAAGTAGTAGCCGGTTTATTAAACAAAAATGTTGGTTGCCATATTCACCAACACTGTAAAATTTTTCTTAGAAAAACTGTGACTGGTTAATAAGCAAATTAAAAATGATTATTCAACTGGTCACTTTTTATTAATACAAAAATATAACGTTCATACAAATTATCACTAAAAGTAGTAATTCAATATTTTATAAAGGATGCTTTTTTTCCAAAAAAAATTTAAAACTAAAACCCGTTTCTTTCAAGATTAATTACATCTTGTATGTCAATATTATATTTTTCAGCATATCCCATTTCTTTTATTTCCACAATTAACCGCCCCTGCGATATCTTATTAACTACTTTCCAAAATAAGTTGTGCTCTATTTTATGGGTATCTTCAAATAATATCTCATCACCAATTTGCACCTCATCAGTGGTATAAAATTTTCTTTCCATTGAGTTTAATTTTCAGTATAAAAATATCATTGCAAAGTGTATTTCCTGTAAACTTCCTGTTATATAAATGCTATGCTATTATTAAGATTATATTAACCGTTTTCTTGCCTCTTTCTCCATTTCCATACTATATGCCTTTTACACTTAGTAACGACTTTAAAGGATAACGCAGATTCTTATATCCAAACATATCAACCTTTATATTGCCTACTGTTACCGGGCTTTCCAGCCGCAACAGTAAATGATTTGGATCATCACTTACCCATGCTGTCATTTTCTCTCCACCTTCAAACAAGGTTCCCTTGATAAGCAAGGGCTTAATTTTAATAGCGTTAAATTTTCCGTACTGGGTTTTAACAACTTCTTTTCCCATATACCTCAGGTATAAATGATATATCTCATCATCTAAAAACATATCAAAAGGAATTTTATCACCGGGTTTGTAAATATCATAATTAATATTTCGGGCATAATACATTGAACTTACCACATCCTGTACACACCTGGTTGTTTTAAAAACTCCGTTATTACTTACAACTGTAAAGCTGCCCTGGTTAAAAGTTACATTGTTATAAATTTTATGCCCACCTTCATTAACATCCCGAATAAATTTTATTGGTAACATAGTTGACGTATCAATATAAGATTCATAGCGGTCTTTTACTTTAAAAAATTTATCAAAAAAAGAATAGTTATTTCCTTCTCCAACGCAATGAAAAACTGGCCGGCCATTGAACCTTTCAAGAGATGTGGTAAAAGAAGCTTCTCCTGCACCAATATATACTCCCAATGCATTGTAAAAAACTTTCATCGTTACAACTTCCTTCTCCTGAAAAGAAGTATTCTTTATTCCGCAAAACTCGCCAATGGGTTCTTTATTTTCACTAACTTTTTGCGTTGTTGTAATTGCAACGTCCGTATAGAAGGCAAGGCCGAGTATTAATACAAATGATTTTATAATTGATACCATCTTAATTTTTTTTATTTTATAAAAAGAAAATTAGCGGGCAACCTGATATCATTAACCCGTTGATTATTGACTTTTCGATCCTTTCAATTAAGATTAAATCTACCATTAGAATTTAAATTGGCAACTTCTTAACTATTATCTTTTGCTGTGTTAAACCAATAGATAAATACATTACCGGTTTTTATATAATAAAATTAAAGTCAGTGTATATAAAACCATGCCAGATAACTTAAATTTTATTGATAGAAAATTGGTAAAATTGAATACCTGTACTTCGGTTTTTTTGATACATTTTATAAACCACATGGGCGCATTCCAAATTATAAGAAATTCTTTATATTGCTTAAATAGTGTAAGCCCACTTTAAAATGGATCTGGTTATTTTATTTTTCTTGCAACGTTATTGAATTTATAAATACAAAAAAAATGGCTGCGCTCAGGAGGCAGCCATTTTTTTATAGATAAAACATTTTAAAAAATATACCGCAAACCAAACTGCATTTGCCATCTTGAAGGAAGTTCAGGGCTTGCAATAAAAGTTTCTTTTAGCGAAGGATCGAACTGGTATTTTCCACTACCCAGGTAAGAAATGGGTTGAAAATAACCCGATGCACTGGCATATTTTCTAACTCCCCATTTACTGCTGATTATGTTTCCTATATTAATAAAGTCAATGCTTAACTGTATTGTATTGATCTTACTCTTCATTTTAAAATTAAAGTCCTGTAAGATCCTCACATCCACCTGGCTGAACCAGGGTGATGCTGCACCATATTTTTCAGTGTAATAACCACGGCGGCCCTTCAGGTATTTATCCTGCTCTATAAAACTTTTAAAAGCTGCACGCTGCGCTGCTTCACTTTGAACAACGCCGTTCACATCAGTAAGCGGTTCAAAACTCATCACATCAATTTCATTATTTTTAGGCACGTACATCAGGTCATTGGTAGCAGTACCATCTTTGTTGATGTCGCCGCCATACACATAGGCAAAACGGTTGCCGCTTGTCCAGTTGCCAAATAACGAAACGGTAGTAGCATACTTGCCTTTTCCATACTCGTATTTCTTAATACCGGCTACAACAAAACGGTGAGTGTTGCCATATAAAGAGCGACTGTTGATTGCCTCGTTGGAATTATTAAGAATAGGATTGCGGTCAAAAGCATCGCTGCTTATTTCTGCGGATATAGAACTTGCATCAGTAGCGATCAGGTAATTATAGGAAGCTGTTAAAAACAGGTTGTTTTTAAGGTTTTGTTGTACAGAAAAACTGGCGTTGTACTGGTAACCAGCTTTTGTATTGGTGAAAATATAAGCATTGGCTGCACCTTTGTCTGTTGCTTTGTACACTGCTCTTGTATCTCCTGTGCCTGAGTTTAAAGTACCGGTTGGTGTGCCAAGCGCATAGTTACGTACCATCATAGCATTCACATCTTTTGAATAGGCAATATCAACCGTAAAAATAGTTCCTGAACCTGCTCTAAAATCCGCACCAATATTGGTGCGCCATATTTGCGGCCATTTGAAATTGGAAGAAGTAGCACAATAAAAAAAAGAGTACGGGTTGCCAATATGATTGCCAAGCCATACAAAAGGAAAGCGGCCTGTAAAGAGGCCCGAACCACCCCTAAGCTGGAAAGATTTATCGCCTGTAACATCCCAGTTAAAACCAACACGGGGTGAAAAAAGTGGCTTTGAAGATGGTAGCCTTGTGTTATCTAATTGTTTACCCACGCCATTAGTAACTGCTTGGCCATGTTCATCAAAAAGTGTGAGGTTATCGTTGTTGGGCACCGTAGGTGAATTGGTGGTACCATTGGGCTGAACAAGTCTTGAATTAGTATACTTGGGCACATCCATCCTTAGGCCATAAGTGAGCCTGAAATTATCAGAAATTTTCCATTCATCCTGCAGGTAAGCAGATATCTGTGCTACAGTTAAATAATACCAGCTCCATTTATCAGCTTTGGCTGCCGCACTTGCACCACTCACATCCACATCAAGAGGGTAAGCGCCAAAAACATAAGCACCGCTTACTGGTATACTGTCTTTAAAAGTCTGGATATCGGCATCGCTGAACAATGCCGGCCCATAACCTACCAGGTTAAATGAATTGCCAAATTTGAAGCTTTCATAAGAAGCCCCGATAGTAATGGTGTGTTTGGGCAAAATGATATTGAAGTTATCAGTCAACTGGAGGGCATCCTGGTTAAGGCGGTTATTGATAGAGAAGGGTTCATGACCGGCAACAATATACATCGTTCCATATTTGGTGATATTTAAAACTGGGAACGGGCTAGAAAAGGGCTTGCGGCTGTCTCGAAAGGTAGTATAAACTCCCCTTAACTTATTAGCGAATTTACTGCCAAAACTTGATTTTAATTCTGCACCAAATGATTGCAATTTATTTTCAATTTCGTAACCTGAATTTTGAAACTGCATAGTGGTATAATCCGGCCCACGGCGGCGAATAGCATTAGGATGTGCAGGTTTTTCCTTAGTAGCCTGCAGCCCGTTATAAGTAAATGAAAGTGAATTATTGTCATTAATAACCCAATCCATTTTGGCAAGCCATTTATAGTTTTTTTGCTTTAAGTTATACCCCTGGTAAGGGCCTGTTTCGTAACCAAATTTTTGTTTTAATATTGAACTCACATCCTGCAGGTCAGCTTCCAATACCCTTGAAGTATTTGTATTACCAGCATTACTGCTGTTTCTTGCCACATAACTGCTGGCAGCATCTTCCCGTTGTTCTGTTTCAAAATTGGCAAAATAAAATAATTTATTTTTTTTGATAGCTCCACCTACGGAGAATCCTGCTTGTAATTGCGTTAGATTTGGCACAACAATTTTGCTGCCGTCTACTTTTTTTCCGGTCATTCCCTGGTTGCGATAAAAGCCATATACTGTTCCGGCAAAGTTGTTCGTCCCGGATTTTGTTACCGTGTTTACACCAGCTCCTGTAAATCCAGCCTGGGTTACATCATAGGGCGCAATGTTTACCTGTATCTGATCAATAGCATCCAATGAAACCGGCTGTGCACTTGTTTGGCCACCGGGTGTTGGCGCATCTAATCCAAAGGGATTATTAAATACTGCCCCATCAAGGGAATAATTATTATACTGTCCGTTTCGTCCGGCAAAAGATGTTCCATTATAAGTTGCAGAAGCAGATGGGGTAAGCCTTGTAAAATCATCCGCAGAACGGGATATAGTTGGCAAGGTCCTTAATTGCCTGGAGGTAATATTGGTAGAAGCACCTGTTCGTTTATTATCAAATAATTTCGATTTTGCCGAAACCGTTACACCTCCCAGGCCAACAACCTTTGTATCCATCACAAAATCCAGGGCTGTATTTTGTCCCAGCTCAAGAAAAATATTTTCTTCCGTTTTTTCCTGGAATCCGGCAAAGCTGACAGAAATTTTATAAGGGCCGCCAACTCTTAAGTTTGGTACCAGGTAAGATCCGTTACTCTGGGTAATTAAAGATCTATTGAGACCTGCGTCGGCGAAAGAAATTTTTACAGTTGCACCAGCAAGTGGTTTACCCTCACTGCTGGTGATTATTCCACTAATGGTAGAAGTGGTTACTTGTGCTTTTGCATGTATGCCCATAAAAAACGGACATACTATCATAAGCAAAATTATCATTTTAGAAATACTCATAATAAAGTAGTTTGTTTAATAGCAAAAATATTATACATACCTATCTTTTCCTATTTTTTAGATAAAAATGACTAATAGTTTAATACAATGTTTCATGAAATGAGTACTTAAATATTTCAGCTAACAATTTTTAATTTATTATTCCTAAAGTATTTTACAACAAATGTTTCATGTTTGTTATTAGTGCCTGACCACTTATGGAAGCATAATTCTGCTGCCTGATTAATTTGATTTAATTTACTACAATAATTTTTATAGAGCCAACCCTGCTTTGACGAGATTTTGTTGAAATATATTTTTATAATAAAAAAGACCACATTTGTTGTATGCGTGATGACTATTAATATTGATGCCTTATTAAAAAAATATTTGGCTATGCTTTCAAGTCTTGATGTCTCTAAAGAAAAGGAAGATAATATAAAACAATAGAAATATTTGGTTCGAGATATCCTTGAAAACTTGTCTTTGACGGATTCGATTATCGAACCGTCGGCTCAGTGAAGAGCATTGCTAATATATTGTCTGGATAAAGTTTTTTGGCAAAGAAAAACCGGACAAAATGAAGCAATTTTCAATTTGTCCGGTAAGGTGGAGAATACCGGATTCGAACCGGTGACCTCTTGCATGCCATGCAAGCGCTCTACCAACTGAGCTAATTCCCCAAACGGATTGCAAATATATACGCATTGTTAGTTGCTTCAAAATCAATTTTATCAGGACTGATATTATTTTACAGATAACTATTTTCAATAATTAGAATACGAGCGGATTAAAATTACTATTTCAAATCTCCAATCACATTTTAGATGCCGGGCTATTTTTATTCTGATACTTTTGCGAAAAATTCTTTTATCCTGGCCCGCTTACAAGTTTAAAAAAGGTAAACCAACTTGATATATTTACACTTCACTTTTTAACCGGATTTAATAAAACTATACCAAATTTGCACGGTAGTTCCTCAAGGTTGTATTGAAATTAATATATTTTAAATCATTTATTTTATAGAAATATTACTACACTCAATACATTGCTATATTACCTTTTAGCCAATACTAACTTATTACATTTGCACCAGATGATTTGACAATTTATCTCTTAAAAATAAATGTCTGTATCTCCCGTTTTTAAGTCCAATTGAAAGCTCCAATACCTGTTATTTACCTGTTAAGTAGGTTCACCAATTTAACCAACAGGTTGATCAACCCGGCAGCAACCGGTTTTATCAACCTGTTTTTTATGTCTTGTAAGCATAAATAATAATTAGAATTTCCTGGTATTGACAGGTAAGTAATTGTGGTTAATGGGCTGGGTTAAAAAAGATAAAAAAATTGTATACTATTACGAATTAAAAAATGGCTTTTTTATTGTTGTGAACGTTGCCAGATTTACCTTTAAGTAAACCTTCGTATCAGGAAATAGCAATCCACATAAAACCTACTTACAAAATGAAAAAAGTTTTCAGCAAACCGAAAATAGTTTTGTCAGGTAATACAGCAGGAATAGAGAAAACTGCTGTTGAAAAAAAATCCGTTAAAATTGCTGTTAAAAAAAATCAACTCCTGTCAACTCCAATAAAAAATTCATCACCCATACATACAAAATATAAAAAAATTTTAGGGCCTGTTTTTGATATTCTTGATACCGCTGTTTGTGTTATCAATGGGCAGGGCTACTTTGTTGATGCAAACAAAACTTACTGCACTTTGTTCGGTTATGTAAAAGAAGAACTAATTGGTAATAATATTGTTATGATTGTGCCAGCGAAATACAGTACCGGGGTGCAGCAGATGAGCGATGTATTTACTGCCACTGCAGAAGGTTCCCCAGCCGAACACACAGGGTTGCATAAAGATGGTTCATTCTTGCACCTTACTTCAACAACCGCATTACTTGTACATTCAGATGGAAAACAATATACGGTAATTTCAATTCAAAAAATTGCACCAACCAAAATTGAAGACACCGGGTTATTTCAAGGAGAAAATAAATATCGTTCAGTTATTGAGCAGTCCCTAACTGCATTTTTTTTAACCCTTCCCAACGGACAAATTTTAGATGCCAATGAAGCCGCTGTCAAAATGTTTGGTTATAGCCTGCCCCAATTTAAACAGGCTGGCTGGCACGCAATTTTTGATGACGCCGATCTCCGTTACAGTTATTTTTTAAAGAAGGGAGAAAGAGAAGGCACTGTTAAAGATATCCTGACAGGAATACGAAAAAAAGGTGAACATTTTTTCTGCGAAGTTTCTTCTGAATCGTATAAAGACATCAATGGTGAAACAAGAACAAGCTTGAGCATTATTGATATTTCTGAAACATTAAAAGTTCACAAGGAAAATTTGCTGCTGCTGGATAATACGGAAGAAAGTTTTGTGCTTGTTGATAAAGATTTAAAAATCATCAGCTTCAATAAACAATTTCAACAAAGTTATAAGCGGGCTTTATTAATAGATGTTATTGCGGGTAACTCCATTTTAGACTACACCCTGCCCGGTCGTACCGATACATTAAAAGCTATTTATAAAAAAGTATTTTCCGGCGAAAAAGTATGTAGCGAAATTGAAATTACGGTGTTAAATGGAAATGTATTGACCATTGAAAACCATTTTAAGCCAATAACAGATGATAAAGGAAATATTATTGCAGCCTTTGTAAGTTCGCTAGATATAACAGAAAAAAAATACGCGGAAAGGCAACTCATCACCAACAATAAACGTTACCAGGCACTGGTTGAAAATGGGCACGATGTAATAATTATTTTATCGCCTGAAGCAAAGGCATTATACATATCTGCTTCTATTAGCAATGTGCTGGGTTATAAAGAAACAACAGGCGTTCAGGAAAATTTTTTCTCTCTTATACATCCCGAAGATGAAAAAGAATTTTTAAAACTCTGGCAAAAAATACTTAATCATCCCGGCCTGCCGGTACAAAACCATGTTTGCCGTCTGCTTCATGCAAACGGATCATGGCGTTGGATTGAAAACACTGTTACCAACATGTTGCAAGATGCTTCCGTTGAAGGTATTGTAAACAACTTCAGGGACATTAGCGAAAGAATGGAAGCAACAGAAAAAATGAGGCAGTCAGAAGAAAATTTAAAAGCGATTTTTGAGAATACAGATGAGGGTTTTGTTTTATTGGACACCAGTGGTATTGTTAAAACATGCAACGGCAATGGAAAACAAAATGATTTTATGGATGCCGAAATACAGATAGGCAGGCACATATTTGAGTTTATTGAAGAGCCAAGAAAAAAGATTTTTAATACTATTTTCTTAAAGGCACTTAAAGGGGAATCCATACATTATGAACGGTTAGCAAATAACAAGATCACAAATGAACCCATGTGGTTAAGCTTTGCTGTGAAGCCTGTAAAAGAAGCCGGCAAAATAATAGCCGTCTCTATAACAGGAAGAAATATTACTGAACAAAAAAACAAAGATTTAAAAATAGCCCAAACAAAAAATTTATTAGACCGGGCAGAAAGCATTACACATGCAGGCAGTATCGATATTGATTTTATAAACAACAAACGGATATGGTCAGATGAATTTTACAGGATATTAGGGCTTGAGCCAGGCGCAATTGAAGCAACTGACGAAAGCTTTATCCAATACCTTCATCCCGGAGATAAAGATGATTATTTAAATAACTTCTTTAAAAAATTAGCTGATAAAACTACCTATAGTCAATTTGAATTCAGGATAATAAGGGCAGATGGTGAAGAAAGAAATATTATGGCCTATGCCCAGACTGAATTTGATGAGGAAGAAAAGCCACGCAAATTAATGGGCGTTTTTCAGGATGTAACCGCACAAAAAGAAGTTGAAAGGCAAAAAACTCAAACGCAGGTGCTGCTGAACAATGCAGAAAATATGGTACACATTGGCAGCGCAGAAATTAACTTTGATACAAATAAACGTATTTGGTCTGATGAATTTTACAGGATTATTGGATTATCACCCGGCAGTGTTTCACCAACCGCCGATGGAATTATGCAATTTCTTCACCCCGATGAAAAGGCGCCTTATTTAAAATGGCTGCAACATGGCCTTGCAAATAAAATTGAAGTTCAACAAATTGAAACCAGGGTAATACGTGCGGATGGTGAAGTAAGAAATATCATGGCCTATGGTTCAACAAAATACAATATCCACGGCAAGCCTGATGTGTTAATTGGCGTGATACAGGATATTACTGACCGCAAAAAAACCGAGCTGGAGTTAGCAGCAAGCAAGGAAATATATCAATCTTTATTTTATCAAAACCCTTCTGCTGTTTTTTCTATCAATATGGAAGGCAATATTACCAGTGCCAATCATATACTTGCCTTAAAGTCAGAATGTAGTGAAGAAGAGTTGCTGAGATTACATTACACCGCTTTTGTACACCCGGAAGATCTTGCTACAATAAACCAATATTTTGAAGATGCTACAAATGGAGCCACCCGGGAATTTGAGATGAGGATTATTACCGCAAAGAGTAATTTATTGTTTGTTTTAATGATTAGCATGCCCATTGTTGTTAACAACAAAATTATTGGGGTGTTTTGCATTGCTAATGATTTTACAAAAGAAAAAAATGCTAATGCCTTATTGAATAAAACCCTCAACGACCGGCAACGAATACTTGACTTTTCGCTAGACATGATTTGCGAGTTAGACAGGGAAGGCCAATTTATCCAGGTTAGTAAAGCCAGCGAAGAAATATTGGGTTACCAGCCGGAAGAACTGATCGGTAAAAGGTTAATAGATTTGGTGGCAGAAGATGATAAGCCTGCAACAATTGAAATGTTAGAAAACATTTCATCAGGAGGCATAAGTATTAGTAATTTTGAAAACAGACATACAAGAAAAGATCGTCGTATTGTTAATCTTTTATGGTCTGCACGATGGGAAGAAAATGACAAAACCATGTACTGTATTGCAAAAGATGCTACAGCAATAAAAGCCAATGAACAGGCATTGGGTTTATCAGAACAACGTTACCGCTACCTCTTTAATAACAACCCGCTGCCCTTGTTTATTTTTGATTTTTTAACCGGCCATATCATTGAAGCAAACCATGCAACATTAAAAAAATATGGTTATACCAGGGAAGAATTTTTATTGCTTACTTTAAATGATATCCGCCCGGCATCTGAAATCTCCATACTCAAAAAAACGCTGAAGGACGAAGAGTCGTATGGCCATGTAAGTGAAAAATTATGGAAGCATAAAAAAAAGAATGGTGAATTAATGTACATGAGCATTACAGGTAATATAATTGATTATTATGGCAGAAGATGTGTGCTTACCTTATTGGATGATGTAACAGAAAAAATAAAAGCAGAAGCAAGTGGCAGGGATAGCGAAGAGAGAAGGAGACTGATAATGAACGCTGCACTGGATGCCATTATCTGTATGGATACAAAAGGGCATATCACTTTTTGGAATCCGCAGGCAGAAAAAATATTTGGATGGAAAGAGCATGAAGTTATGGGACAAACTTTATCCAACTTAATTATCCCGGTACGATATCGCAAAATGCATGAGCAGGGAATGCAAAAATATTTAAGCACCGGCGATGGCCCATCCTTAAATACAATCTTAAATTTATCGGCCATCAATAAAGATCAAAAGGAATTTCCGATAGAATTAACTATTCTGGCTATTAAACAGGGAGGTGAAGAATTTTTTTGTTCTTTTATAAGAGATGTTACAGATAAAAGAAAAGAAGAGAGCTTAAAAACTTTTGAAAGAAGAGATAAAGAAGCACTCATTAACAGCACCAACGATTTGATATGGAGTGTAAGTAAAGATCTGAAACTTATTGCCGGCAACAAGGCTTTTATCAGCTCCTTTAAAGCAGATACCGGCATACTGATTAAATTGGGAGATTATTTGTTAATGAAAAATACTTTTTCTGAAGAGTCACTTCTTTTCTGGCATGAGATGTACTACAGGGCATTGGATGGCGAAGCTTTTAAAAAAGAATTAGTTATCAACAAGCCATCGGCTGCCTTGCAGGAATGGCTCGAAATAAGTTTTAACCCAATTTATAATGGCAAAGAAATAACCGGTATAGCCTGCTACAGCAGAAACATCACTGAAAATAAATTGCATCAAAACAAACTGGTTGCCATCAATAAAAAACTGGAGGCTGCCCAGCATATGGCCAAGTTAGGATATTGGGAAATAGACCTTACAAATAATACCATTTTTTGGTCGGATGAATTATTTGATATTCATGGATTTGAAAAAACTACTTCCGCCGTATCTATTCAGCAAATTATTGATAGCATTCACCCTGACGATAAAATAAGCGCACTGAAACATTATGTCCGGGTGAAGGAAGGAACAATACCGTATAACCTGGAGCACCGCATCATTTTAAAAGACGGCTCCATAAAAGTATTACTGCAAAAAGCAACCCTCCTCTATAATGAAAAGGGGCAACCTGTTAGACTGGAAGGTACTTCGCAAGATATCACCCTACAAAAACTGGCAGAAAAAGCAGTAAAGGATTCAGAAGAAAAATACAGGATGATCTTTAACAGCAACCCATTACCTAACTGGATATACGATTTAGAAACTTTGCAGATACTGGAAGTAAACGATGCGGCCATAAAACATTATGGTTACAACAGCAAAGAGTTTTTAAACATGACCATTAAAGAATTATTTATTGCAGGCGAAGTTCCTTTCATTATCCAGATGAATAAAGAGATTAATAATTATGGTATACTAAATTTTGGCCAATGGCAACACAGTAAAAAAAGCGGTGCAATCATTAATGTGGATATAACTTGTCATTCCATTTATTATAACAATAAAAATGCGGTAATGATCGTGTCAAATGATATCACCGAAATTATACAGGCCCAGCAGGACCTTGTTAAAAGCATTGAACGGTTTGAATATGCCACTAAAGCAACTTCCGATGCTATCTGGGATTGCGATTTGGTTAATGGCTCCATTTTTTGGGGAGAAGGCTTCCTCACTTTATTTGGCTACAAGCAGAAAGAACCTGAGCGTGGCCTTTTATCCTGGAATGGCTACATACACCCCGATGATAAAGAAAAAATATGGCAGAGTATAAATGAGGTAATTAATGATACCGATAAAATATATTGGCAGGGTGAATACCGGTTTAAAAAATTTGATGGAAATTATTGCACTGTAATTGATTGTGCGCTGGTGATAAGGGATGATAAAGGCGTTCCGTACAGAATAATTGGGGCTATGCAAGATATTACAGAGCGCATACAGAATGAAATTATTTTGAAGGAATTAAACGGGCAGTTGAACAAAAGAGCCTTGGAACTGGCCACCTCCAATGCAGAATTGGAACAGTTTGCCTATATAGCTTCACACGATTTACAGGAACCCCTTAGAATGGTAACTGGTTTTTTAAACCAGATACAAAAAAAATATGAGCCGCAGCTTGATGAAGCAGGTCAAAAATATATTCACTTTGCGGTGGATGGTGCCGTACGTATGCGCAAAATTATTCAGGACCTTTTAGAATATTCAAGGGTGGGCTGGCAAAAATACCCATACGAGAAAATAGATACCGGCTTGTTGTTGAAAGATGTGGTAAGGGTTTACAATAATAGTATGGATGAAAAAAAGATTCTGATACACTGGGAAAACCTGCCCGAAATAACTGCCGGTAAAATACCCATTCAGCAACTGTTTCAAAACCTTATCGGCAATGCTATTAAATACCAGCGGCCGGGTGCTGTTCCGGAAATAAAGGTGAGTGCAACAGAAAACGATGATCAATGGAATTTTGCTGTTGCAGATAATGGCATTGGCATAGAACCAGAATATTTTAATAAAATTTTTGTGATCTTTCAACGGCTTCACAATAAAGATGAATACTCCGGCACTGGTATTGGCCTGGCCATTTGCAAAAAAATAATTGACAATCACAAAGGAACACTATGGGTAGAATCGATACCGGAAAAAGGAAGCACTTTTTATTTTACAATTCCAAAAATACCATTGTTAGTATAATCATCTTTATTATTAAAATGATGTAATTTAAAAACATTTTTTAAACAGCAGAGCACCGTATTTATACAGGTATATTTCTTTTTAAAAAATAAAAAAATCATTGATTAAATTTACAAACAAAAACTTGCAAAATATGAACCCGCCAAACTGGCTTGCACCTACAACTTATTTTTTAAAAGTAACTTTATCAACCGAAAATTTTGGGTTTTATAATCCGTTTGCTATTAAAATATTAGGCTAATTATGGTACACACAGTAATCACCCGACGCATTTTAATAGTTGAGGATAATCCGGGGGATTTCCTGCTGATACAGGATTACCTGGGCGAAGAGTTTTCGGAACCTGTAATTGAACATGCGCAAACATTTGCCGGGGCCAAATTAAAATTAAAAACAAATACACATTTCGATACCATTCTTCTTGACCTTACATTGCCTGATGCCACCGGTGAGTTGCTGGTAAATGAAATGGTTCAACTTGCCGGATCTACGCCCATCATTGTTCTTACCGGGTATGCTGACAAAGACTTTGGCATTAAAACATTAGCGCTTGGCATTTCAGATTATTTATTAAAAGATGATTTGAATGCCACACAACTATATAAAAGTATAGCCTACAGTATAGAAAGAAGGCGCATTAATAATGAGCTAAAGCAATCTGAATTAAAGTACCGTAATCTTTTTGATCTTAGCCCGATACCGATGTGGGTATACGATTTAAAAACCCTTGCATTTTTAAATGTAAATGATGCCGCCATTGACCATTATGGGTATTCAAAAGAAGAGTTTCTTATAATGACCGTTAATGATATAAGGCCACCTGAAGAAGTGGCAAAAATGGAAGAAGTAATTACCAGCATTGCAAATTCAAAAAAAAGTATTTACAGGCATCTTAAAAAAAATGGCGAATTAATTGATGTGGAAATTCAAAGCAATGAAATTTATTTTAACGATAAAAATGCATGCCTTGTTTTAAGCAATGATATTAGTGCTGGCGTTTACCAAAAAAATATTTTAGTTTTTGAAAAAGAAGTTTACGAACTGAATGCCATACCAGGTATGTCGTTTCAGGAAGTTTTAAACAAATTAATTAACCGTATAGAGCAGGTTATGCCAGCATCTTTTTGTACAATGTTGCAAAAAAATGAAGACAACACACTGCGGAATATGGCTGGCGGCTCTATGCCAAAAGATTACCTGAAGTTGATTGATGGATTGCTGATAGGTTCTTCGGCAGGCTCCTGCGGCACAGCTATGTATACCGGCCAAAACATTATTGTCAGCAATATAGATACGGATCCTTTATGGCAAAACTACCGTTCATTTATACAGCCATTTGGATTTAAAGCGTGCTGGTCGGTACCCATTAAAAAAACGGACGGTAAAATTATTGGTAGCCTGGCAGCATATTTTAAAATGATCAGGTCTCCCCTACCATACCATATAAATTTACTGGAACGTGCAGCCAGCCTTGTTGGTATATTGATAGAGAACAGGGCTGCTGCTGAAGACATCACCAAATCGAATGAAAGATATAATATTGTTGCCAAAGCTACCAGCGACGTAGTATGGGACTGGGAGTTAACAAGCGATAAGATAATCTGGAACAAAGGCCTGAAAGAAATATTAGGGTACACAGAATTAAATGATACTACTTACGGGAACTGGTGGAGCCAAAAAGTTCATCCGGACGACAGGAAACGTGTTATAGAAAATATAAACCTGCACATTAAAAATAAAATTATTAAATGGCAGGATGAATATCGGTTTATGAGTGCGGAGGGCACTTACAGATATGTAGCGGATAGTGGTTTTTTGATATTGGATACAAACCATATTGCCGTAAGAATGATTGGTGCCATGCAAGATGTTACCAAACAAAAAGAAGAAGAACACCAGCTAAAATTATTAGAGTCTGTTATAACCAACACAACCGATTCGGTAATGATTACCGAAGCAGAACCTTTTGATGGGCTCGGCCCGGCAATTATATATGTGAACAAAGCCTTCACAAAAATGACAGGTTATACTGCTACCGAAGTAATTGGCAAAACACCCAGGATATTACAAGGCCCAAAATCTGATAAAAAAGAACTGAAGCGTTTTAGCGAGTCAATAAGAAACTGGAAACCCTGCGAAATAACTATTGTTAATTATAAAAAAAATGGCGAAGAGTTCTGGAACAATATGTCGGTGAGCCCTGTAGCCAATGAAAAAGGTTGGTTCACCCACTGGATATCCATTGAAAGAGATGTAACAGATAGTTTAAAGAAAGACCAGGAAATAACAAAAGCTATTATCAACGCACAGGAAAAGGAACGATCGCAAATTGGGGGGGAATTGCATGATAACGTTAACCAGATATTAGCCGGTGTATTGCTTAATCTGGGAATGACAAAAGGTAAACCAATAGCTGAACAAAATGAATGGATAGATAAATCATCAGAGTATGTTTATATGGCCATTAGCGAAATAAGAAAATTATCCCATAGGCTGGCACCTGTTTCATTTGATGACAATTCTTTAAAAGAAACTTTTGAAGCACTGTTAAAAAATATTAATATCAATCATCAGTACCAAATAAAATTTAGTATTAAAGACGTAGATCAAATTCAAATTATTGGCGACATTCAATTGAATTTATACCGCATTTTGCAGGAACAATTAAACAACATTATAAAGTATTCCAAAGCCGGTATTATAGAGGTTAGTTTACTGTTGGTGGAGAATGCCATTCAACTAAGAATATACGACAATGGTGTAGGCTTTGATACAAAAAATAGCAGAAAAGGTATTGGCCTCAACAATATTAAAAAAAGGGCAGAATTATTTTCCGGCAACTTTAATGTAAAATCTTCTCCTGGTAACGGCTGTGAGATTAATGTGGAAATACCTTTATAGTTAGTAAGATGATAAGCCACCGGCATTGCATACAATAATATCTTTAACAGGTATCTTTCATACGCCTAAAAATAAATAAGGCCATGATTTTACTGCAGGCCAGGGGTAAAGAAAAAATTTGCAAGTCCCTAATTTTTGAGAAATAATAAGGTAATTGATAGTTTTCCAAATAAAATTTCTAAAAGATAATCATCAAAAGAAATAAAGAAGGAAGTGGCTATCTTATTAAAATAAAACTTCTTTTTTTTAAAGTATTTTTAAAATGCGGTGTAAAAATTTTGCAAATTATGCCTATTGTTCAATCAAACCTTCATTAATATTATAGGCCGCCACCTCACTTATCAATGGTGTTGCTTTTGCATTATCTGCTATTATTTGTATGGTGTTAACCATTACCGAAGGAAAACTCAGGATGCGTTTTCTGCCTACTGTTGTACCCGCTATTTCTTTTATTGTGGCACCAGTTGCATCCTGCAATAAAACCCTGAATGTAGCAATACGCTGCCCCAATTGAATAGGCTCCCGCAATGATATCGTATTGATGGCAGTGGCAACTTTTAATTGTATCGAAATGGACGGATTGCTTGCTGTGCCCAGCACTTCATAAGTCGTTTGCTTACCATCTGTAAGTTTTGTGGTGTACTTTCCGGTGCTATTATTTTTTATTGTTACAGTTGGTTTCGCTAACAGGTTATACCTAAAATTATTTTCCCGCAATTTTCTAAACCTCATTAAAGCTGCCGAATCATGTGCATTGATTAAACCCCTTCTATCGGGTGGCACATTTAGCAATAAAGTAGATCCACGTCCCACTGATTTCAGAAAGAGGTTAAATAAAGCCTCGGGTGTTTTTACTTTTTCATCTTCTTCTTTATGATAAAACCAACCAGGACGAATACTTACATCACACTCTGCCGGTATCCAGTTTTCACCATACATATTTCCCCTGTTTAACGTATCTGTCACAGGCGACCCTGCACCTGCCGTAAATCCTTTTATATTTAATAAGTTCCAGTTGGTGGTGCCGGCAAAACCATTTTCATTACCCACCCATCTTATTTGCGGGCCAACATCACTAAACACAACTGTATTAGGCGATAGCTTTTTTACAGTGCTCCTGAATAATGCCCAGTCGTATTCCTGCTTTTTTCCATTTGGCCCTTCACCATTGGCTCCATCCCACCAAAATTCCCAGATGGGGCCATAGTTGGTAAATATTTCCGTCATCATATTTACAAATACCTGGTTGTATTCAGGTGTGCCATATTTAGGATGGTTACGGTCCCACGGTGATAAGTATACGCCAAATTTTAAACCGTATTCTTTACAAGCCAGCGACAATTCTTTTACCACATCTCCCTTACCATTTTTCCATTTGCTTTCCCTTACGGTATGCGTTGAAAATTTACTGGGCCACAAACAAAAACCATCATGGTGTTTGGCGGTAATGATAATACCCTTTGCACCGGCGGCTTTGGCAGTTCGTGCCCACTGTCGGCAATCCAATTGGGATGGATTAAAAATATCTTCCGGTTCGTCACCATGTCCCCATTCCTTATCAGTAAAAGTATTGGGGCCAAAATGAACAAACCAATAATACTCCATATCATGCCAGGCCAGTTGAGGGCCCGAAGGAATAGGATTAAAAGCCGGCACCTGTTGGCCAAAGGCAGAAAAAAAATTAACCATTAATAAAACACCTAACAATTGTTTCATACATTAATTGATTAATAAAATGAGCATTTAAATAAGATTGTAAAAATAAGTGTAATCCCTGCAATCATTTTTAATAAATTGTATTTGAATAAGTGTGCCTCAATAATTAAAAAACCCTACAAAAATTTGAGCGCTTTTCTGTATCAATTATCCGTTCATCAATTATCAATTAATCCTGGCCTTTTTCAATTCAACGGTATCACTCTCCAATCGCTGAATTTTATATCCTCCAGTATCAATTAAAGTTTTTGGAAATAATTTTTTAAGAGTCATCCAGTCAGCGCCGGAGATAAATGTTTGATACAAATAAAGCTGTTGCAGGTTCTTCAACGATGCCAATTGCATTACTCCACTGGTGGTTACTTTTGTACCCACCAGGTTAAGGTATTGCAACTGCGAACAATTTTTTAATTGCTGTATTCCCTTATCTGTTACCAATGTTTTATCAAGAAATAACCTGGTGATGGAGGATAACTTTGCAATCGTTACCAGGTTACTGTCAACTATTGTTGAATTGCTTAATTTTAACCAGATCAATTGCTTTTTCAATGGCGCTAATAATTGCAAATCCTTTTCCGTAAATGAATCAACCGCTACAAAATTTGCAGAGAGGTAATTACTGTTTTGTGCAACGGGTATAATAGCAACACCCCTTGCCTGCAGTGGTTGAATGGCTGTTACTGCTGCTTTTTCCACAGCTTGTTCCGGGATATCCGAAAGGGCATTTTCTTCTTTTATTTTGCCTGACTGTAAAGATTGTAAAATGGGTTTTATATTTTCAGCTTGTACAATATCTTTTACCTTTTTATTAAAATCAGCACCGCCTGTTATCCACCAATGCAGCAAATCAATTTCCTGTTTGCTCAACTGTGGCTTTTCCAATGGCGGCATGTGATCCTTATTATCTTTCTGCAATAAAATTCTTTTTATCAGGGCACTCTCTGCTGCTTTTCCTGCAACAATCACTCCCCCATCCTTCCCTCCTTTTAAAATAAAATCGGGTTCATCCAGTCTTAGTTTACCTTTTTGTTTATTAGGCCCATGGCATCCGTAACACCTTGCTTCAAGAATTGGTTTTACCACATCTGTATAAGCAACAGCTTCCTGCACATTGGGTATGGGTTTTCTAATGGCATCACCCGTTTCTTTATCAACTGTAGAAAATGCTTTGGTAAGATAACCTGACCCATGAGTAATGGAGCCACCGAGGTGGCCGGTGATGATAATGAGTAATGTCATCGGCAACACCACCCATTTTGTTTGTTTATTTTTCCGGTTTAAGTAATAAGCAATAACAGCCGTAACAGCCACAGCGATTCCAAACCATTGGTGTTTAAAAATAAGTGCTTCATCATAATCGTCTGTTGTTGATAAAAGAAATCCGCTGACGCAGGA
>JANYFT010000019.1 GCA_025359625.1 Ferruginibacter sp. | reverse complement strand
GTTATGTAATACGGCCATAATAATTAATTTGATTCCGGTGCTACCAGAAAATCTTTTAAGATTGGATGCTTGCAGGCAAGCCAAATTGAAAGGCGAAGGTAATTATTTGTTGGCACAGATTACATAGGACATCGTACTGAAAAGGCTGATGATAAAGTGATAACCTGCTCTGCTGTTAGACGCTGTGTCTATTGCCTTTTCATTTGATGGATTGTTTCGTAATGTTCTACTACCGGAAATGGATCATAATAATGATGTAACATTTTTTTCCATTCCAAATATTGTGCGGATTCTCTAAAACCAATTGTATGGTTTTCCAATTCTTCCCAGTCTGCCAGCAGGATGTATTTGTTACTTTGTTCCACACATTTTCTCAGGCTGTGCCCAACATATCCTTTAATTGAACTTATATATTTTCCCGCAGCTTTAAAATCGGTTTCAAATTGTTTTTCTTCTCCTTGTTTTACAAAAAGGAGGGCAACTTCTAAAATCATTTATTCAATTATTGATTTCTTTTTAATCGTGACCGTAACTAAATAGTTCTCTTGCCTTCCGGTCAGACGTGGACGTCAGACCAGTGCTAATCATTCAATTTCAGCACAGCTAAAAATGCTTCCTGCGGTACTTCTACATTGCCTATTTGTTTCATTCTTTTTTTACCTTCTTTTTGCTTTTCCAGCAGTTTGCGTTTACGGCTTATATCACCACCGTAACATTTGGCGGTTACATCTTTGCGCATAGCACTGATATTTTCCCTTGCCACTACCTTAGCGCCAATGCTGGCCTGTATAGCAATCTGAAACTGCTGACGGGGCAACAACTCTTTTAATTTCTCACATAATTTTCTGCCAAACTCATGCGCCCTGGCCCGGTGTATCAATGCACTTAAGGCGTCTAATTTTTCGCCATTCAATAAAATATCCATCTTCACAATATCACTTGGCCGGTATTCTATGGGATGATAATCGAACGACGCATATCCCCTGGTAATACTTTTTAAACGGTCGTAAAAATCAAACACAATTTCTGTTAAAGGCATATCAAAACTAAGTTCTACCCTTGTTGGAGTAAGGTACCCCTGGCTGATCAACACACCACGTTTGCTGATGCATAAGGTCATAATGTTACCAATATATTCAGGCTTGCTAATCATCTGCGCCCTTATGAAAGGCTCTTCTATCTTCTCAATGCGGCTGGGGTCGGGCATTTGAGTGGGGTTGTTTACAGTTATTACTTCGCCTTTGGTAGTAGTAGCAATAAAGCTTACGTTGGGCACCGTGGTAATTACGGTTTGATTAAACTCCCTTTCCAAACGCTCCTGTATAATTTCCATGTGCAGCATGCCTAAAAAGCCGCAACGAAAACCAAAGCCCAACGCCTGTGAAGTTTCCAGTTCAAAAGTCAATGACGCATCATTCAACTGTAATTTATCCATACAATCCCTCAACTCTTCAAAGGCATCTGTTTCAACCGGAAAGATACCTGCAAATACCATCGGCTTTACATCCTGAAAACCTTTGATAGATTCTGTTGAGCCATTCACGGTAGTAGTGATGGTATCGCCCACTTTTACTTCTTTTGCATTTTTTATTCCCGTAATAATATAACCTACATCTCCTGCCCTTACTTCGCTTTTTGGCGCAAGCCCCATTTTTAAAATCCCCACTTCATCGGCCCCATATTCCAGGCCGGTATTACTAAATTTAATTTTATCATTTTTCTTTAAGGTGCCGTTAAACACCCGGTAGTAAACAATAATACCCCTGAAAGAATTGTACACACTGTCAAATATCAATGCCTGTAACGGTGCATCCACATCGCCGCCTGGTGCAGGTATGCGTTCAATAATGGCGGTTAAAATTTCTTCTATCCCAATACCACTTTTACCACTGGCCAGTAAAATATCTTCGGGTTTGCAGCCAATCAGTTCCACTATCTGGTCGGTAACTTCGGGTATCATGGCTCCCTCCATGTCAATCTTGTTTATCACAGGAATAATCTCGAGGTTATTGTCAATTGCCAGGTAAAGATTGCTGATAGTTTGAGCCTGTATTCCCTGGCTGGCATCAACCAGCAACAACGCACCTTCGCAAGCTGCAAGCGCACGACTCACTTCATAACTAAAATCCACATGTCCAGGAGTATCAATCAGGTTAAATACATATTCCTCTCCCTTCCAGGTGTAGTTAATTTGTATGGCGTGGCTTTTAATAGTGATGCCTTTTTCTCTTTCCAGGTCCATATCATCCAGTACCTGAGCCTGCATGTCCCTCTCACCAATAGTATGAGTAAACTCGAGTAAACGATCTGCCAGGGTACTTTTTCCATGGTCAATATGTGCAATTATGCAAAAATTTCTTATGTTCTTCATTCCGTTCAATATGCGTTTTAGCGCTGCAAAAGTAACTGATTTTATGTGTAATGGTGGTTTTGTTTATGGTAGTTTTTAGTGGTTGTCCCGGCCAAGAAGCTATGTGGAACTTCATTGGCGTCGCACTCTTTTACAGTTGATTTTTTATGGGGCTTTTATCGAAGCAAAGCAGAGAAATATACTTTAGTGCAGATTTATTAGTTATTAAAATGTAAGCGTATACCACCAAATTTACAGTGTTACTATTAATATCTTTTCCTTGCGCCATTTTTTAAAGCATTATAATTTCAGATAATGGAAGCAAATGTTTTAATGTTTCTTTATACTACTACAACTATCACCAGGCAGGCAGTTTTTTAAAGTTACGCTGATGAGGAATATTTTTATTAACAACTAAATTCGGTTATGAATTTTTCAGTTGCCATTTCAATTACGCCTTCGGCCTGCTGTTTGGTAATTGATGAAAAACCTTTTAGAAAATGTTCTAAAGAACCTTCTTCCAAATAATCAGGAACTAACCTGTTCTATAGCAGCTAAACTTTGTGGCAAATTATCTTCATCCAATTGTTTTTCTAAAACCCATATCTTCTGCTAATAAAAAAAGGGCATAAAAAAGCACCAAATTTGTTTTCTTACTTTTCAATTGCTTGTCTTGTAATACTTACGAAACCTGATGCTCCTGCTTTGAGTTGATCCATCTTTTTACAGATTTTTCGTCTCAATTCATATTGTAAATATACAGCTACGGAATATTCATTTCCAAATTTTTCTCCCTTTATTTTTTTGTTTTTTATGGAAAGTTATGCACAGTTATGAGTTGCTTTTTTTGCTCCTCTAAAAAATGAATATTTCTTAAAAAAAATAACTTTGCAGGTCTGCTAAAGCTCCTGCTGAGTCCATGCAAATTACAATGGAAGGCAGCTTGTAATTTTATTTGTATAGTTTTGCGCTTTGCATTTAAGGGCTGTTAGCTCAGTTGGTTCAGAGCATCACGTCGACAACGTGAGGGTCGCCGGTTCGAGCCCGGCACAGCCCACAAAAGGTATCTGGTTTTAAAAAGACAAACGCCAATATTTTATGCATATGGTACGACAGAAAACCATCTAATAATAATGTTATTTTATATCATTATTACTTCCGCAGGGTAATTTTTCTTCAAGCTACCCTCCTGCTGCCATAGGTGTCCACCCGTAGCATTCTCCCTTTTTTCTTCACGGGCTGATAATACGGCAATATTTCCCATGCTTCTTCTTCAGCTTTATCTTTCTGTGCATTTGCTCCAAAAGCCCATAAAACAATTGTAATTTATTGCTATCTATTTTTTGGAGGTTTAAGTAAATAATTTTTTGAACAACCCTTTATAATCTGCCTGCTGAATAACAGCGGTGGAAGAAATAATATTATCTTTTCCGGTACTGTTAATGATGACGGCATCCATTGTCCGTAAATTTTGCAATAAGTATAAATTTTCGGAGCATGACCGTTCATTTTATGGTGAAGCAATGGGATATTTAAAAGTAAAATGAAGAAAGGTAAGTTTTACAATTGACGGTACAAAGCAGGCGGAAAAACAAAAAAAGAATACCCGGTACGTTTCAGTTTTGTTACCTAATTAAATTGTATTTTTAAGGAATTGATTTAAACCAACAATAACTTGCCGAATGAATAAAAACATTTTATCCCGCTGCGTAATCATCCTTCTTTTTATTTCAGCATGCAGTTTAAATTTTTCTCCTGCTCATGCACAATCAACCAGCAGTGCTCCTGTTCGTGTAGCTGTTGCCGGTATTACCCATGGCCATGTATCCTGGATATTAAGCCGCAAGAAATCGAATGTACTTTTAATTGGAATATATGAACCCAACAACGAACTGGCCCAGCGATTAGCTAAACAATATGGCTTAAGTACTTCCCTTATTTATAATGATCTTGGTAAAATGCTGGATGCCGTAAAACCAGAGGCAGTAGTGGCTTTCGGGTCTATTTACGAGCACATGAAAGTAGTGGAAGCAGCCGCTCAGCGGCATATTGATGTAATGGTAGAAAAACCATTGGCAACAACCCTGGAGCAAGCATTAAAAATGGAAACGCTGGCAAAAAAATTCAATATTAAATTGCTTACAGATTTTGAAACTTCCTGGTACCCATCAACAGTAAAAACTTATGAACTGGTAAACGACAGCAATTATGTTGGCCAGATAAAAAAAGTAGTGATTCATGACGGTCACCAGGGGCCAAAAGAAATTGGTGTAAGTAAAGAGTTTTTGGGATGGTTAACCGATCCGGTACAAAACGGTGGCGGTGCATTAATAGATTTTGGCTGTTACGGCGCCAACCTGATGACTTATTTAATGAATGGCCAGCAACCCGTTTCGGTTACTGCTGTTACCCAGCAATTTAAACCAAACATTTATACAAAGGTTGATGATGAAGCTACCATTATTGTAAGCTACCCTACTGCACAATGTATTATTCAAGGATCGTGGAACTGGCCCTTTGGCAGAAAAGATATGGAAGTATATGGGCAAACCGGTTATGTTATTACAGTTAACAATAGTGATATGCGTTTAAGGGCACAACCAGATTCTATAGAACATACAAGAAAGGTAACAGCCAATGATGTGGTGGTATATGAAGACCCGTTTGATTACCTGGCAGATGTTATCCGCAACAAAATAACAGTACCTGAAAATGGTGTGTATGCTCTAAAAACAAATGTAACGGTTGTGCGTATCCTGGAAGCGGCAAGAGAATCTGCTAAAACCGGTAAGACAGTTTACTTAAAAAAATAAATGGCCTGATATGCTCTTCTATATCCCAGTTAGCTACCGGGGGCTATTTATCCTTTCTTTTAAAAAATTCTGACCCAATAATTTACTTCGGCATACCATAAAAGGTAATCACATTTGTACCTTTTTGTTGGCTCTGCCAGTATTTACCTGGCCAGTTTAATCCTTTGCTGATTGATGGAAAAGCCAATAAAAGCTTATTGCTTTTTAGGTTGGTGCATCATTAAATCTTCAATCACTTTTCCTATTTCTTCCGGTGTTTGTTTAAAGGTGAGGTAAGTAAATTTCTCACCTGATATCAGCACATTTTTTCCATCTTTTTCAATATCAAAATTTAATCTGCGGTAACCAAACCAGGGTGCTATGCCACGCACTGCAACCAGCACTGCAGTTTCGTCCCAACTGTTACGCCCAACTGTGTTACTATCTTTTGTCAATGCTATTTCAAATGCATCTTTAACCGGGCTGTTCTGTATGGTTTGGTTATGTATCAGCCGAATGCCGGTTAATATTTTTTCACCAATTTCAAAGCCACTGATTGTAACCGGTGTGGGCCAATTAGCAAATACTTTTTTTGATGCTGCTGCATCAACCATCACATTAAATTCGTAGCCACTCCTGCCATCTTTATCAATCCGTGCTGCCATAGACACCAACTGTTTTACTTTTTTTTTAACGAGTGCCTTACCAGTAAGGGTTGAATATTCATCTGCGGTTGAATTAAGTAATCCTGCTAAATTGGTAAAGAAACCAACACTTACAACCGTTACACTTTTATCCGGTTGTGATGATAATATTTTCCGGTACAATTTAACAGCATCCACCGCTTCATCGTTTGATTGCAGCGCATGCGGATATTTTGCAACAATTGCCTGTGCCCAAAACTGCGAACAATTTTTATTGGGCAAAATCTGTTTTACAATTCCAACCGGAATATCCGGCCTGCCAAAATAAGTATTTAGTACACTAAGTGTTGGAACAGTTGTTTCAAAACTATTGCATGAAATAGTTGCTAAAATTCTCGCTTCGCCCCTGTCTGCAAATGCATGCAACAAGGCCATTGCGCCCACATCATCAAAGTCAGGTGCAATATCTGTATCAAAAATAATGGCCACAGGCTTTCTATTTTGAGCAAACCCAAAAAAGCAAAAAAATGATAAAAGGAGAATAAATATTTTTTTCATATCACCGGTCTGTTTATAAATTATTAAAAACGTTGCTTTAGGTTTATTGAGTACCGTAATTTTAATACCTCTATCCCAAACCTGCAAAGAAAACATTTGTAGTTTTGACGGCAAAGGCGATTAATTCTTTCGTTACGGCATTTTTTTAAAACTTTAAAAGAAGTTCAATTTACCCGTTATTGTTTAATATTTAAGCAATCTTTTATTATTCCTTCTTAAAATCTGCCATTTGATATAACTTGATTGTTCCTTTCACTTTTCAAAAAAAGATATAAAAATAGAATAAAGAACCAGGTTTTACGTTGTAAGACACAGAGGCTTATTTTATAAAGCATTTTTAGGTCAAATACTGGGCCTGTGTGAAATAGAGTTTGCATTATAAATATCTTCCCTAACTATGAAAACATTCAATTATGAGAACAAATTTATACGCTGCAATTTTTTCTTATACATTTAAAAGACTACTTCTTTCAAACCGGCAACGAAAACTGATGCTTTACATGGGCTTTACGGTTGTTACCCTAACCATTTATATTCCATTATTTTCCCAAAAAGCACCTTCAAAAAATATCATTTCTTCTGAAAAAAGAATTCCTAAAAAAGGCAACGAATCCACAGTTAAAATCAGGCAAACGGCTTTACAAACGCTAAAGGCAAGCAGCAATAATATTTGGTTTGAAAAAAATGACGGGCAGTTTGGGAACGCCAGTGTATTGTATGGTTTCCGTACTTCTTTCGGTTCAATGGGCGTGTATAGTAACAAGCTCAGGATTGTAACCAATCAAACAGAAAATGGTAAAAAGGCCGGGAAGCAAATAGTAGATATTACTTTCCCTGGTTCTTTACAAAATTGGGCAGTATTACCAGGAAGCTCCTCAGGGGTAAAAGGATCTTATAATACCAAATGCGGCACCATCAACCCATCTATATTTAATGAGGTCACGCTAAAAAATGTGTACCCCGGTATTGATCTTCGGCTATACTCCGGAGAACAGGGTGCTCTTGAATTTGACTGGCTGCTGGCAAGGGCGGCAGATCATAAAAAGATACGTATGAATTTTACCGGACAAGACAGCATCTTGCTGGAAAAGAACGGTGATATTGTGATTGGTCTGAAGTATGATGATATGAAGATAGTGATACCCGAAACCTATCAAATGATTAATGGTCATAAAAAGCTTTTTGCCGCCAGGATGAGCACACCCGAAGATAAAAATACCCTGCAGTATGAAATAGCAGGGAATATGAACCCTAACCTTCCATTAGTTATAGATCCGGTGATGTTGTGGTCTACATACCTGCATAATAATACGAGTACTTTTGACGAATATTTATACACCATAGCAGTAAATACTGCCAGTGAAGTATATGCATGTGGGGTAACAAATGAGGCTATCAGCACTGCTTATATGAGCGGTGTGGCGCCGGGCTTTTTAAGTATTTATAATTATGCGCTTAATTCAGTCGGCGCTGAAGAGTCCGTAATTTTATACCGGTTAAATCCAACAGGCACTGCTATTACGGCCTGGACATATACAGGGCAAACAACTAATGTGCCGGTAGCCTTAGGCATTTTTCCCGATAACAGGGTTTTGGTAGTGTACCAGAAAGATACCATACAAATATTTTCTGCTAATCTTAGCACAAGGCTTTATAGTGATGTCATATCCTCCAATGTGGGAAATAATGTATTTTCTTATCAATCCCAGGCCATTATAGACAACAATATATTTTACCTTGGCGGTGTAGCTGAATCAGCCTTACCCTCTTCTATCATTTCAGCCTCTGCCCCTGATCCGGTGATAGCTAATGACGAAGGGGTGATTTTGCGTATCAATAATGCCAGTACCACTCCCTTTGCAGAATGGGGTACTTATGTTGGCGGCTCCTCCGATGAATCTTTTACTGCCATTGCTGCCACGCCGGATAAAACAAAACTGGCATTTGCTGTGCATGTGAATGGCACTGGAAACACCTACCCTGCATTGGTAAATAGCATAGATAATACCATTGCCGGAACCGAACTATTAGTTGGAGTGATACCGGTAGGCCTGCCAACGGCATTCTCAGTATTTTCTTATTTGGGTGGTAGCGGTGATGAAGGAAAGTCAGTTAAAGGGGAGAATGCGGCACTGGTGGCAGCGGACAATAATTATTTTTACGTTTCAGGTAATACCACATCTACCGACTTACCCGGAACTACCGGAGCTGCTCAGCCAGCGCATGGTGCAAACACTAATAAGTCTGACCAGTTCTTATCGCAGATACCGTTAAATGGTAGTGCAGGCACAGGTTTTATTACTACATATAATGGTGGAGATGCAGTTGACATTGTGGGAGGTCTTGTGATAGATCTGCGAACCCAGGATGTGTTATTGTTTGGTACCGCTGAATCTACTAATTTTCCTGTTTACAATGCTTCAGCATATAGTCCTTTTTACCAGGGTACACATGGGAGTACTGCCTCAGGGCCACTGGATATTACTTATACCGTATTTGATAATGGACTTACCACCAGGAAATTCTCAACTTTTATCGGAGGTGCTAATAATGACTATCTGGGGAGTACGGGAAAATTACAAGGCACAGGCCATTTTCAATATAATCCCACCAATGGGTTCACTTATATCGGTACCACCATTCACTCAGATCAAACCACCATTCCCACACAATGGATGACCAGCATTCCTGGTTTTGATAAGAGTATTCCTCCCGCCACAACAAGTAAGGATAGCCACTTTATTTTTGCAATGAGCCCGAGTACCTCGGATTTTGGAGACGCCCCTGCAAGTTATGATGCAGGTACACCGGCAAGTTCGGCAGTATCATTTTTTGACATAAGAATTGGCAATGAAGTGGATGCGGAAGAAGGTGCCAACAGTTCTGTTACAGCCGATGGGGATGATATACAAAATTCCGGTTCAACGGATGATGAAGACGGGCTTATTTCTACACCTTCCATAGCGGTAGGTGCTACCAGTTTTACAGTCACCGTATCGGTATTCAATAATACTGGTGCCACCGTAAATTTGTATGGCTGGATAGATAACGATGGAAATGGGCTATTTGATGCCAATGAATATGCTACTGTAAGTGTACCATCTATTCCAGCTCAGCAGTTTGTTGTGTTAAGTTTTACAGGCTTGCCGCCTTTTTTTAGTTCTACAGGATTTAGTTATTTACGGCTTCGAATAGCTAACGTTGCGTTAACTGCTGCAGATGCTACGGGCAGTTTTGGTAAGGGCGAAGTGGAAGATCACATTGTTGTACAGTCATTGGTACTCCCTGTATTTTTGGAAAAATTTACGGCGGCACAGCAGGCTGAAAATGTATTGCTAAACTGGTCTGTAAGTAAGGAAATAAATGTACAGCATTACCAGGTGGAATACAGTACCGATAATATAAAATTTACCAGCCTTGGTATAACTGCTGCTACAGGCAGCCAAAACTATAGCTGGCTGCATAACGATCCTGTAAACGGCAGCAATTATTACCGCCTCGGTATTACCGGCACTAATGGCAGCATAACCTACAGCACTATTCAAAGGGTTAATTTCGGCAAAAATACAACCGTAACTGTGTTTCCTAACCCTGCAATGAATTTTATAAATATAAAACCAGCTGCTTACATGATAACTAAATCTGCCACCGTAAGTTTATCATCTATTGATGGAAAAGTTTTAAGCTTAAAAAAGATAAATGCCTTAAGCCAAACAGAAACCGTTGACATAAGCACTTACCCCGAGGGACAATATATTTTGAGGATAGATACTGACAATAAAATAATTGTAAAAAAAATAAAAGTTATAAAAAACAGATAGGCTATTTGGAAAGATAGCCTTCGTTAACTGGCACTTTACCAGGCACCTCTTCTACTTTTAAGGATAGTTTTCACTATTGTTTGTGATGCCTAATTAGATAAAGATATTTTATGGGTTGAAGACTAAATTTCTCTGCACAGTGCAAACAATAGTAAATAAGCACTGTCTGAAAAATTCAATTGTTTTCTAAGTTAAGGTCGCAATTAATTTCTATTTCGTTAATGGCAACTCCCATTTTTTTATAAAAATTTATTGCATTGGCATTCCATTTTGAAACCTGCCACCGAACTTTTGTGCATTGTTTATTTGTTGCAAAAAAAATCACCTTTTCTAAAAGCATTTTACCGATACCCTTATTTCTAAAAACTTCTGTCACATACAGGTCATCAAGATACAGTGCCTTTCCCGTCCATGAATAATAAGTAAAAAAGAAAGAAGCAAATCCGATAATATCCTCATTAACAGTTACAGCAACAAAACACTGAAAAATGTTTTCATCGGCTATCATCTGCTCCAATGTAATGGTTACTTTTTCAGATGTTTTTTGAAATATAGAAAACTCTTTTATCAGGGATAATAAGGCCTGGAAATCTTGCCTGACAGCTTTTCTTATTGTAATATTCATTTGCTTTTGGTATTATAATTCACTGTTTTTATGTTACAGCACCTTAAGTGCTTATACCCAATAGTTGAAAATTGCAACATAGGCAACGGATTGCAAAACCAATATTTCATTTTTATTAGACTTCTATAAGTTTGTTTATCCCGCTTAACGGAAAGCAATTTTTTGTTTAAGACGGATTATCAATTTAAGCCCTGACCAAGCCCATTTACCAGAGCCAGGCTTCTAACAATATCTCATATCTGTAACAATCCCTGAACTTTTAGACAATGTAAAGAAGACAACAAATGATAAGTTATTATTCCATATACAATCAGGAATTAAGCTGCCTTCCAATTTCCCATGTATGCCCAAAAGGATCAATAAGTTTTCCCAACCTCCAGCCATGCTCTTCGGACACCGGAAACACTTGTGATGCCCCGGCCTGCAACGCCTGTGCGAAGAAAGCGTCAGGATCTGTCACCGTTAAAATCATTCTAACACAACTTCCGCCAAGAGTTTCAGGACTAAAGCTGCCATAATCAGGAGATTCGTCACTCAGCCAAAACTCTGCATCATCAACAGAAAGCCTTGCTACCAAACTTCCATCGGGTGCTTCCAGTCGGTACACCACTGTTGCACCAAAGGCAGCAGTGTAAAAACTGACCGCTTTCAAACTGTTGCGAACCGAAAGCCAGGGTGCTAAAGTGGTTGGAATTTTCAGAACTTTATTAAAATTTTCAATTTTGTCGCCGGTCATTATACTTAGCGTTTAAAAGATTTTCAAATTTAAAATCTAACTTCTTTCCTTCAGGATATAATAGCCATTATTATATTTTCTGTATACGGTATTGCTACATTTTCCTAAAAGTAATTTTTCCCTCCTTCTCCCAGGCACAAAGTATCTTATTGTCTTTTGTCCTGATGGCTTTTATAAAACCACCTTCCCCTACAGTTGTTATTTCACTTTTGTGTAATTCTTTTAACAGGAGTTTGTTTTTATCTTGCCAGGTAATAACGGGGTTTCCAGGATCAGTTATACTGCAATTGCGTCCCATATCTATTTTATTTTCTGTTAGGTGTGGTTTAGAATAATAGATTGCTCCCTGCCGTTGCCAAACAGTAGTTACTTCACCTTTTTCACTAACTACCAAACCTCCACCGTCCATGGGACAACCATTTAATTTCCATGTTTCGTTGCCAAGTTTTACCGGTCCGTTAAAGGTGTTTCCCTTATTGTCAGATTGCAATAAATAAAGATCCCTCGACCCACTTAGCCAATTCCTGAACATAATAAATATGCTTGATCCGCTTACGGCTATCCCTGGCTTACAACACTCGCAAACAGTTTTATCGGGAGATGTATAGGCTATTTTATTTTTAGACCAGGTAAGTCCTTTGTCTGTTGTTTTAGCAAAGCTAATTTTGTTATTTTTATCATTCCTGATATCAAGCCAAACAGCATAAAAATTATCATATTGATCTGCCGCAATACTCATTAAACCTTCCGGCGCAGAACCTGCTATATCATTCGCCAAAGCTGTTTGTTTCCATTTTCCGGATTGATGAAATAATTGAAAAATATGGACTGAACCCTTTTTGTCGATAGCAGAAACTATTGTGTAATTTTTGGAGCTGGCCACTTGCGGTCCCCTTGACATTCCAAGGTGCATATCTTTTACTTCGCCAACTAATTGAATATTCGAAAATGTTATTCCATTGTCAACAGAAGTTGCACAGAATATTTTATCACCCTCGCCATAAATTATTCTTATTGCACCTGAAGGATCAATTGTAATTTGTGGCTGCTGTCCATTGGCAATAATGTTATTTTCAGGTGCAGCGCAAAAAATATTAAGTGCTGCATACAATGATAGGATGATTGCTTTGAAAAATATTTTCATAATGCCTGTTGTTAACTTTTTTATTTATAATTACCCAGCATTCAGGGAAACACTAATGAAAAATTTATTTTTATTGATACATTAGGAAAGCCTTAATGACTTTCTTTATAATGCCCCAATAAAAGATCTCCTCCAAAATCACTTTTAAGGTCCCGTACCACGGTGTGTATATGGTTGGCGTTATTTTGTGTGTTGTCGTATTCAATAATAATAGTAGGGCCTTGTATGCGATAATAATATGGTTTACCCAGCACAGGCTCTGTATACCCAGCCCAGGTAAACCAGAGTTTATCCAACCCTGCCACCTGAATTTCTTTCAGCAGGGCATCAGCGAATAGTTTTGTATAACGGTTAATGTAAAGATTAATAAGTTGCAGCAATTGTTGTTGATGATCTGGTGAAAGTTCTGCATACCGTATACCTGCCGGATGATTGATCATAGCCTGCCTGCTATCTCCGGTAATGATCTCTGCGGGTGCAGCAGTATCCGTTATGGCTTTTTTTAATTCTTCAGGTGATAATGCATGCAGCAATGCAAACCCTTTGTCTGTTTCTTCTTTTAAAACTTCTTTCCCTTTTTCATTACCACTTTGCACAATGGCAGGGTTAGTACCAAGGAAACCCGGCGTGCCAGCCACCAATTGTTTTTTATCAGCAGAAAAATGAAAGGCAACGTGATGCCCTTCAAAGCGCCAGCCCCAGATAGTGTTGGCAGAAGGAATACCAAAAATAGTAACAAAATATTTGCGTGGGTCACGGTAATGATCTTCCGGCTTGCGGTGTTCCAGTTCTTTTAAAATATTATCCAATTGCATAATGGCTGCTACCTTCTTCACCGTCTCTTTACTTAAACAGGTACTTAACAGATCCATCAAAGCCTTCTCCTGTGCAGCATTCAGCTCATTTAAAGAAATACCTTTCCGGTCTTCAAGGGGAATGTATTTAAAACGATACCGCTCACTGGTATCAAAAGGGTACAAGGCCCTGGTGCGTTGTGCCGTATCAAGCAGTTTAATAAATGCATTTGCTTTGCCCACAAGGTCCTGAGACTTTAAGGGGGAAACAAAAGAAAGACAGAGTACAATAAATAAAAAGTAACGGTTCATAATAGCAAGTTATAAGTGTAACCAAAGATACCGTAATAGCCACGACATTTTTATACAAACAATAAAATTTTGCGATGATGGTAGTAGTGTTGCCACTATAAAACAAATGGACCTGGAGTTAAAAATATTAGCAGGAAGAAATGCCCGGCATTTCTGAAAAAAGTAAAATTCTTTACAAATACTACTAAAATTTTGAATTTGTCCAACTAAACTGCTGTAATAAGCGGGCACTAACAATAGCCCGCTTATTAAAATCAATAATAAAAACGTTCACTTATAATCTTGTCGTCTTTTATTTCATAGCTGCACAACTCTTTCATATCCATCCTTCCCATTCCTTTCATGGTAACATCCATACCCATTTCCATAAATATATAATTTCCATACACACTGGGTTCATTGGTGTAACCACCGTGAATTTCTTCAACCATGTTTCGAAATTTTTCTCCTTTTTCTTTAATAGCTTCTAAGCCGGTCACCGTTTCAAGAGTGCCCTGCATATTGCGTTCGGTACTGGTGGCATTGTCTGCATACAATTCGTTCTGCGCTGTGTTAAACTGGCTTTGCTGGCAAAGTTCATACAAGCGGTTTGCAATGTCTTTTGTCATAATGTTTAATTTTTATTTGAATAATACTATAAAAATATTAAAAGCAAAATTCATAATCAAATCCCAAAAAAATTACTTTTTTACCTGCCCTTCTTTTTATAAACAAGGCAACAATAGACTCATAAAATTTGAAACCTTTAGAAGCTGCTGTTATTTGACCAAGAAAAAATTAAGTGACCCATCAGCCAAACAAATATTTAATAAGGATTAATATTTTTAAAAAATACAATTACTTTTAACACCGGGCATAGTGTTCTATTTTAATTTTTTAACCACGCCATTTTAATCAGGCTTACAAAATCACATTATTCATAAAATTTTAAAATTCTTTAATGAAAAAATTTAAGGTATTTATAATAGCTGCCTTTTGCATCATAAACCAGTATTCTTTAGCACAGGATACCGCATACATCCACCCCAATGTTACCGAAAAAGGATGGAACGATGTTTTTGTAAATGGTCTTTCAAATGCAGTTTTTCCAAAAGGCGTATGGAGCGATACAGGAGGTATAATTACAGCCACCAAAGACGAAGCGATATGGAGTAAAGATCAATATGATGACTTTGCGCTTGACCTAGATTTTAAAAATGCTGACGGTACCAATAGTGGTGTTATTGTTCATGCTTCCAATATTGTGGAGTGGATACCACATTCTGTAGAAATACAAATTGCAGATGACTATTCAAAGGAATGGAGCACTGCACCTGCAACATGGCAATGTGGGGCTATATTTGGCCACCAGGCGGCTACAAATAAATCATTAAAAAAATTCGGCGAATGGAATCATTACACCATAACCTGCAGGGGACGAAAAATATGGATTGTTTTAAACGGCATAGTGGTTAATGAATGCGATATGGGCCTTTTTACGTCTGCCAAAAAAAATCCTGATGGGTCAGATGTGCCAGCCTGGTTAAGCAATCCTATGGCCACACTTCCTTTGCACGGCCAAATTGGTTTCCAGGGTAAACATGCAGGGGCTCCTATTTATTTCAGGAATATCAAGATCAAAAAATTAGGTTAGTGATTGAATTCAAATGTATACTGCGCCATCTGGTTAACAGCGGCGCTTATATTTTAATCACAGAATATGCCAGTCTGAGCTATATTTTCTCAAGTATAGCTCTTGTTAATACTCCTTTTGTATTGCCGGTATTTAAAGTGGAGGCTGGTTCAAACAGCATGATCGACACTTCATTTTCAGCCATTGGTTTATGTTCAACACCTTTGGGTACAATCAAAAATTCATTCTCGCTGATGTCTACTATCTTATCACGAAATTCCATTTTAAAATTTCCTTTGATAACGAAAAATAATTCATCTTCATTATCATGTTTGTGCCACACAAATTCGCCCTGAAATTTTACCAGTTTCACCTGTTGGCCATTTAGTTCTCCAACAATTCTTGGATTAAAATAGTCCTGAAACAGGGAAAGCTTTTCTTCAATATTCACTTTTTCCATATGCCTGGTAATTTTGTTTGTGTCTATCTTTTTTATTGCATAACTGCTACATCAAGAAAGGCACAAAAACGATGTTCTGAAAATTAGTTTTTTACTCTTTTATATTTTTCAATAATTATATGGTCAACACCAAGCTTTTCTACTTTTTCAATGCCTTGCTGAATTAAAGTATCGTTTATAATTTTAATAACAAATTCAAATTTATTATTTTCCCATTGCCTGTCAACAAAGTAATCTAAATGTTCTGTATAGACGCTGTCAGTTAAAGTATAGGTTCCCCCACCCGCAGTGAATGCAGCCGTAACTGAATCTTTGCCGTTATTTAAGTCGTGGCTTAAAAAAGCAAAATGTGTTTGATTAATAATCTTAATCATTTTTTGCTTTGGATTAAATGTTGAAACGGTGCTGTCTTTTTCAGTGCTTGTTGCTGATACCAATTCCCAGGTGCCGATAATGGGCAATGAATTTTGTTTTGCATTATTGTAACAAGATGCAACAACGACCATCATTAAAATAAGTCCAATTTTTAATTTCATACTTTTTATTTTTAAACAATGTTATAATTGCTAAAGTAAGTCACTCATGCTAAAAAAAAAATTCGCTGGTATACCCTTCTATCTGCATGCGGCAACATCTCTCAGTTAATACCGTTTTGAAATAGCCATTTAGAAAAAGGTTTCCTTTTTGAATTTCTCTTTTTGGTACATACTATTCTCAACGAATTCAATTTATATGAACCCTTATTGTGTCACCCTTTAAATATTTTGATTTTTATCAATAATTTGTTTAGCAGACAATTAATAAATTGCCCATCCGTTCCATTCATCACCATTTATTTTTTCCCTTTTATAGCGACCAGGTATTGAACAATCTCCCTGGCAGAAGAATCGCTAAATGGAGCTCCAAAACTTTTCTGCATTTTTGTTACAATAGCTGTCCATGCTTTTTCAGGTAAATTGGGTTGCATTTTAATATAGCGGGCAGAGTGGCAACTCATGCAATTCATTTTAAAACTTGTGTATCCAGGTGCATCCGGCAATATTGTTTCAATGGCATTGAGGTTGGCAGGAACTGTGGTAGCAATGGTTGCAGTATCATCACCCACTTCTTTGCAGGAGCTTATTATTACTATGCAAAAAGAAAATATTGCCACCATCATTGATGTAGGATACTTCATGGTTATTCTGCTTTTAGTGATAAGGTTTCAATTTCATTGTGCATATATCCGCTGCGGTTCCATTGATGCACCGGTTGCGTTTGTCCTTTGGCATTAGTGGCCTTCACCTGTAGGTGATACATTCTTTTTTGCATTGGTATAAAATTATAGTGCCAGCGTCGCCATGAATATTTACCCAGGTCAGCATCCAGTTTTGCCGGCATCCATGTTTTGCCGCTGTCTACAGATATCTCAACTTTTGTTATGTCATCACCGGCATCAAATGCCAGGCCCTGTATGGCGTATGATTGGCTCAAAGGTATTACCTGTTCCGGTTCAGGAGATACAAATATGGACCGCACATCCATTTTATTAATAGGTTCCATTTTAGCAGCAAGTGAGTCTGTACGTTCATTTCCATTGGGAATATCCTTAGGTATAAGATAAGCTTTCTTCATCCAGAAACCATTGAAGGTATCTTTTTGCACCTGTACCTCGTTTAACATACCCACCCAATAAGTAGCATACCATCCCGGCACAACAAGCTTTAATGGATAGCCATTCAGTAAGGGTAGCGCTTCTCCATTCATTTCATAGGCTATCATTACTTCCCCGTCAGCAGCATGATCATAAGCCAGCGATTTCACAAAGTCAGGCGTAGCCGACATTGGCGGTACATCAAGGCCATTAAAAGTTACCTCCATTGATCCTGCTTTAGCACCAGCCATCAGTAATATATCTTTTAGTTTAACACCCGTCCATTTTGCATTGCCCATGGCACCATTCTTCCATTGGCCGCCTGCAACACGAGGATCAAAAAAGCTCCGTGAATTGCCGGCACACTGGCACAAGGCTGTTATGGTATACCGTGTAAATTTTGTTTTAAGATCAGCAATGGAAAGTGCCAGTTCATGTGCAACATTGCCTCCGATCCTCAACCGAAAAGTATCTGCATTAATGGTTGTTGGCAAACCGGCCAGGTGCCAGCGAACAAAAAAAACCTTATTGGGCGTATAGTCCAGCAAAAAATATTTTAAAGGTGTTTCCAGATTGGGTGGCCTGTCTGTCAGCAACAACAGGGTACCTTTCCCTTCTGGCTTTACCCATTCATCTTTTACTATCTTACTCCCCGTTTTATCAGATGTCGTTTTTGTTTTACAGGAAAAGATGATTACTGAAAGTAACATCAAACAGCCTATTTTTTTCAATTGCAAATTGTTTTACTAACCCTAAAAATTGTTATGCTATAAAGTTAAGGAATATGTAAAGACGTTTTACTGTCGGTAATTATATAAACTGTTTTAAGAATACTGCACCATACGCCTAACGTGTCAGCAACTGTTGTAATGAACTATTTTTTTTCAAAGTGCCTTATGCGTTACACATAAAACTTTATGGGTATTATCATTTAGTCATTTCATGATCTCTGTTTCATGCGCTTGCATTATCTTCACTTTATAAGCAATCAATCAACAAATTGAATCAATCATATCACTATAGCACCGATGTGCTGATAGCAGGTGCAGGCCCCGGCGGAGCAAGTACTTCTATATTTTTAACAAAAGAAAAAATAGACCACATCATCATTGACAAAGCCGTTTTCCCAAGGGACAAAGTTTGTGGCGATGCATTCAGCGGCAAATCGGTAGGCATGCTTAAAAGAATACTACCCGAATGGCAACAATATTTTCTGACAAATAAAAACAAAGCGGTTGTAAGTAACGGCATACAATTTATATCCCCTGACGATACCTGCCTGGACGTTCCCTTTTTATTAAATAAAACTGATGCCAGCCAGCCGCTGGGTTTTGTAAGCAGGCGTATTGATTTTGATAATACACTGGCAGGTTTAATTGATAAAGAACATGCAACCTTTCTCACTGACACCCTGCTCGAAGATATTGAAGAAACGGATGGTGGCCTGCTGGTAAAAATTAAACAGCAGGGTGAGCAAAAAATAATATTCACAAAAATGATCGTGGGTGCAGAAGGGCGCAGCAGTATAGTGGCAAAAAAACTGGCTCATCATTCAATGGATGCTGTGCATTACAGTGCAGGCATCAGGGCCTATTATAAAAATGTTTCAGGACTGCATGATAAAAACTTTATTGAGCTCCATTTTTTAAAAGAACTGCAGCCGGGTTATTTATGGATATTTCCATTGCCGGATGGAGCAGCTAATGTAGGTGTAGGTATGCTCAGCAAGGAAATATCCGCTAAAAAAATTAACCTGAAGCAATTAATGATCCATGCTATTGAACAACATCCCAATATAAAAGACCGGTTTAAAAATGCGGTTATTGAAGGATCCATCGAAGGATGGGGACTGCCACTGGGTTCTAAAAAAAGAAAACTTAGCGGCAACAGGTTTTTATTAACAGGGGATGCAGGCTCACTGATTGATCCATTTACAGGGGAAGGTATTGGCAATGCAATGGTTTCAGGTTTGGTAGCTGCAAGGGTAATTAAAAAAGCTGT
>JANYFT010000008.1 GCA_025359625.1 Ferruginibacter sp. | reverse complement strand
AAATACAAATGCCAATGCAGAATCCTTTAACTCAAAAATAAAGCTGTTCAGAGCAAATCAAAGAGGCGTGGTAGATATACCTTTCTTCTTGTTCAGGCTGCACAAACTTTTTGCTTAGTCCCCACAAGATTAATGTGAGCCCTTTAAACCCTGAAATAGGCTTTCACATTATTCAAGTACATGCCTGCCCAAGTAATGCTGTTACCTAGAAACAACATTTCTTTGGTAAACTCATTGATAATCTGCGCAAAAGACACCGCATCAATAAAGCTTATACAACCCTACAAAATAATCCCATGAAGTTTTTTCACTTATGGAATTTATAAAGCATTTTTTATTTGCACAACGAACAGTTCGGCAGCAACTTCGCCTGGTTTTAGTGCTGACAGATCAATAACACCGTCCTGCCCAACCTGTTTTATTTTCAGCAATTTATTACTGCCTAAAATGGATACTAAAGTACCGTTAGCTACTTTAAAATGGCGTAGTTTTATTTGTGGCCTGTAGTTGGGAACAATGCAAAATAAATCTTTACCACTTGTAGTAAAAAAAGCTTCTATATTAGCAAACTCTTTTTTAGGTTTTACCAGTTCTGCAATACTATAACCAGCCATAAAAGCCTCCCCTTTCTTTTCCGGTTTTTTGCCGTCGCTCCATTCGTATGGTTGTTTGTAAGCCTTGGTACCGTAAATAGCTTTGCCGTTTATTTGCAGCCATGCGCCCATATCTGCCAGGCGTTGCTGCATAATTACCGGGATACGTCCATCGGCAGTGGGCCCAATATCAAGCAACAGGTTACCGCCCCTCGACACAATATCTGCCAGCATTAAAATAAGGTCGTGACTACTCTTGTAATCTTCTAATTTTTCATTGCGGTTATACCCATACGAATGGCCAATGCCCTGACTTTCTTCCCAAATAACACTGGCATCCATCCCACTGCCATACTCTGAAGTGGAGTAGGTAGCACCGGTATTTTTACTGCGGGTATTATTGCCCCAGCGGTCATCCACTACTACCTCTTTCGCCACCGGAGATTCATTGAATAACCAAGCCAGCAATTCTTCGCTTTTCCATGCGGTATCAGATAATTCCCACTCCCCATCGGAGAAAATTATAGAAGGTTTGTATTTTGTCACCAGGTCTTTAAACTGTGGTATCATGTGTTCTGATACAAATCTTTTTTTATCCGTAAGCCACAATGGATTGAACCATTCATACAAAGAATAGTAATACCCCATTTTTAAACCAGATGCTCTTACCGCTGTGGTCAGGTCGCCCAATAAATCCCGTTTGGGTGTACCGGTTACTGCGTTCCATGGACGGTTCCAGTCACGGTCTGCTTCAGCACTGTTCCATAAGCAATAGCCTTCATGGTGCTTGGATGTTAACACTACATATTTAGCACCTGATTTTTTAAAGACCTCCGCCCATTGATCAGGGTTAAACATTTCTGCTTTAAACTGCTGTTCAAACTGCGGGTATAAAAAATCAGCCCCATAATTTTTATTATGAAAGGCGGTGAAGTTTTTATTTTTTTCCAGCAGACGGTACCAATACCATTCCGCATAACTGTCGCCGCTGTTGGGTATTACAGGTGCATAGGCAGGCACTGCATACACACCCCAATGGATAAAGATGCCAAACTTATCCTGCTGAAACCAGGAAGGCATTTTTCTTGTATTGAGCGATGCCCAGTTAGGTTGAAAGTTTTGGGCAAAGGCTGCATAAAATGCAAACAGGCATACCAGTAATATTTGTATTTTTTTCATTCTTTCCATTTGATTTAGCTATTAAAAAAACTAACAATAATTATATGTATCAACAATAACGGCAGGTAAATAAATCAAATCCGCAAGTTTTGTTTTCACAATTAATTCACGGTCAATTCCACCACCGGAATTTCGTAGCCCGGCTTTTTTTCAGGCATTGTCACCAGGATATCATTGCCCTGCTCCATCATCTTCAATTCAGAATTATCATGCAGAAACTGTGCGTATTTTATTTTGCCCCTATAGCTCTTTAAAAGCAGTTTGCCATCTTTTGGATACTCAAACAAATGCACGTATAAGCGTTTGGCAGCAGCATTATAAGTAAGTTTATCATTTGGCGGCGCTTGGTAAGTATCGGGTGCAAAGCTGCAATAGTAAATTGATTTGCTATTGGCATGCATCCATTGCGAAAGACTGTCCAGTGCATTGGTGGCACGGTAATCAAATTCGCCACGGGCGGTTGGACCAACATTTAAAATCAGGTTGCCGCCATTGCTCGCTGCCGTAATTAAAAGGTCTAACAACTCACGGTGTGTTTTCCAGGAATTTTCATCGCGGTAATAACCCCAGGAGCCAGAAAATGTCTGACAGGTTTCCCATGTTTTGCCTTTGTATTTTTCGAGTTCTTTTGTGCTTACCTGTTCAGGAGTATCAAAGTCTTCGCCATCTGCATACCCATTCAGGTCAAGGCGGTTATCTACAATAATTCCCGGCTGCAATTTTCTTATTTGCTTTATTAATGCTACAGAATTCCAGTCGTCTTTGCCTTTGCCATATTTTTCAGGGTAAGAAAAGTCGAGCCACAGGATATCAATTTTACCATAATTAGAAAGTAGCTCTGTTACCTGGTTGTATAAATAGGTGCGATACTTTGCCATGTCTCTCCCTTTATTCAATCTTGAGTAGGCTGTATCGCTGTCTGTGTAGGGTCTTTGCGGATGCACCCTATCAATAGTAAAATCAGGGTGGTGCCAGTCAATCAAAGAATAATAGAATCCTATTTTGATGCCTTCTGCCCTGAAAGCATCTACATATTCTTTTACAAGATCCCTTTTTGCAGCTGTATTGGGTGCTTTGTAGTTGGTGTATTTGCTATCGAACAAACAAAATCCTTCATGGTGTTTTGTAGTCAGTACGGCGTATTTCATACCCGCAGCTTTAGCTTCCATAGCCCATTTTTTGGGTTCAAAAAGATCAGGATTAAACTCGTCAAAATATTTTTGATAAAATTCATTGGTGATCCGTTCCTGGTTTTTCACCCACTCATGCCGGGCAGGCAAAGCATACAAACCCCAGTGAATGAAGATTCCAAAACGGGCATCTGTCCACCATTGCATACGTTTCACTTTTTGCGCCGGTGTTTCTTTACCAAGGGATGGTTTAGTTTGTGCAGTCACCTTTATTGTAAAAAATAACAGGCAGGTTAAAAACAAATAACAGGCTACCGGAAATAATTTTTTCATGTAATATATTTTATTTTTTATAAGAAAATTTTTATAGTTAGTTAAAAAAAACTCCCTTTTAAACTTCAATTAGCTTTTAGTTTAAAAAAATCTCATCTACAAATATCCATCCCTTATCTTTCTTGCCCTTGTGCCATTGCGGCAATTTGGCAACCGGTGCCACAACAACTTTTATATACTTTTCCTTTACCGGCGTAAAGTTCAATTCATATCCTTTTAAATAACCCGGTGCTTCTTTTGTGGGTTGTTCCGGGTTCATTTTTTTTATCAAACGAAGATGGGCTAAGTCCTTGCCTGCCCATACTTCCAATTGCTGTGGCGGCATGATGTACCCATTTATATCCACCAGGCTGCTAACAGTAATGGAGGATATGTTTTTAAGGGTATCAAAATATAAAATGGCCTGCATGGGGTAACCTTTGTACCCTATCCATTTACCGCTTCTGGAATTAAGATCGCCTTTTTGAGCATCGGCTAAAACAGCAGCACTGATTGTTTTATACGGAGCTTCTGCAGAGGCTTGCACAAAACGGATGGAATCTATATGATACCCTGCTTTATAAAAAGTTTTTTCTGTTACATCACTGCTGATCCATCCTGGTTTGAATGCCTTTGCTTTTATGGTCATATTTTTGTCAAGCATAAAACCGGCATTGTAAACTGGTGATAAAATACTATCTGGCTCTTTGCCATCAGTTGTGTAACGAATGGTAACCCCTTTTACAAAGTGTTTTAATTGTAGTGCTACCGGCTGCAGCAAAACCTGTTGTTCGTTTTCAACCATTGGTTTGTTTAATTTTATCACAATGGTATCCCCTGCAAAGCCAGTTTCTATTGTTGCATTTTTAAATTGTTTTTTTACCGCTACCAGGTTTTCAGCTTGTGCTGGTGTGCTCCAAATGTACAACTGGCTTAGTTTTGGTAAAGATGCCAATGCAGTTAAGGCTGCTGCTTTTACGCCGGTGCCAGATAAGGATAATTGCTTTAATTCCTTTAGTTGTTTTAATGCTGCCAGGCCTGTGCCTTTAACATTGGTAAATGATAAATTAAGTTTGCGGAGGTTTACAAATTGTGCAATGGTGGCAAGGTCTTCATCCTGCACGGGTATCTTATTTAAATTAAGTGTTACTATTTGCTCCTTTACTCCAAGCAACTCTTTTAGTTGATCCGGCTTAAATTGTGCTGCGCCAAAAAACTGTACACCCAGTGCAGGCGAGCCCAAAGCCAGCGGTGCAACCAGCCGGTAATTATTTCTTAACGCTTTTATTTTGCTTTCCTCTGCTGGCTTAAAAGTATAGTCATCTGTTTCTATGGTATTGAACAAAGCAGTTGCCAGCGTGCGTAGTGTGTCCGTTACCGGCAGTGCCGCCACTTTGGTGGTATCGCTTGCTCCGCCCTTTATCCATTGATACAGGATGTTTGTTTCTTCACCGGTGAGTTGCGGCTTACCTATTGGCGGCATGTGTTTTTTATTTTCCAGCGGCAGGTGAACCCGGCTCATCAGTAAGCCAAAATCATTTTGTGTTGCATCCCATAAAGCCCCGTCTTTTCCTCCTTTGCGTAATGCCGCAAATGATTCCATTACCAGCTCACCTTTTGCTTTTTGCGGATTGTGACAGCTTACACATTTGGCTTTCAAAATAGGCTGCACCATGTTGGCAAAAATGATGGCATCTTCAAACAATACCGGGGGCAACTGTTGTTCTTTTGAAACCGGTGCCAGCAAAAAATTATCGCCATGTGTGATGTCTGCACCAAGATGGCCGGTTATTATAACACCGGCTATACCAGTTATAGAAGCCAACGCCAGCAAAACTTTAGTATTTCTTACCTCCTTCCTGTACGCATACCAGGCCAGTGATAACAATGAAATAAACACACCACCCCATTTATGCCATACCACGACTTCCTGCGTATAGCCACCTTCTTTTGAAAGCAATAAACCCATTAAAGCACTGGCTACGGAAGTAATAGAAGCCAATAACAACAGGCCATCGCCAATAGAAGCTTGCTCCATGGCCAATGATTTTTTTAGCCCGGAAACAGCTTCCCAAAAAATGCACAACAACATCAATACGATGGGAAAATGCAGCAGTAGCGGATGCAACCGGCCAATGGTTTGAACCCATGGTGGAACAATCAAACCTTTTTCAAATATCAACAAAAATACCAGCAGGCAATTGAATGCAAAACTGGTATTGTATAAAATGATTTTCCACCGCTGCATATTTTTTATCCGATTTATTTTACTCTTTTAATATCGCTCTCCAGTCTACTGCCGTGACTCTGTTTCCGTCCTGCTCCATTTGCACAAAATCTGATGTGCGTGCGGCTTTTCAAGGTCAGCCTTGCTTTTCTCACATAAGTAAATTCTTAACTTTTGTCAGTCGTTTTAACAGCCAAACAAAAATATAAATCCTCGTCACACCCACAATGAGTATTAATGAGACATCTGGACTAATTGGTCGTTCGTTAATGAAAAAATAAACGACTTCAAAAATGAAAGCAAAAAACAAAGTTATTACTTCAGTCTTTTGTTGCAAGCCCGTGATTATGGTTAACAATAAAATAAAAACTTCGACAAAAAAATAAACTGAAAAATAACTGTGAGCAAAGTCAGTAGTTCCAACATGAAGCAAGACAGATTGAATTGCTGAAAGACCAACTGTTATAATTGTCAAAATTGTTCCTTTATCGAAACGTTTCTCTTTAAGCATAGGTGTCATTTAAGCCGACGCACAACTGTTTATTGCAGTGATTTTTTATGGACGCAAGATATTTTTAAACAACAGGAGATAATTTATAAGGATAAACTTTGCCCGAGTTCCATTGTGCGATGTAGAGGTTTTCTTCATCATCCACGCATACATCATGGGGATAATCGAAGTATTTTATTGCCTGCTTCATCTCCTGCAATTTATTATCAACATATATTGGTTCCGTGCCGCCAAGGTTGGAGACCACTTTAAAATTCTTATCCAATATTGTAACAAAACCAGATTGTTTCCACAGGATTGAATTGCTTTGCAACACCGCCGCATATAAATAATCGCCTTTAATTACAGGGCGGCAAACCCATGCACCTGGCATAGGAATGGTATCAATATATTCGCCGCTGAACGTGTATCTTTTAAAAGCATTTTGCTGACGTGAGGTCACTAACAGGCATGGCCGTTTGGCATCCCTGCTATCAACACAAACACCATGTGCATTCAGCAAATGTTTAGCCTCTTCTCCCCTGCCACCAAAATGGCTGATGTAGCGCCCTGCTGCATCATAGCGGATAATAAAATCTTTTCCATATCCATCTGCTACATAAATATCACCGTTGGCAGCTATTGCAGTTTCTGTAGGAATATATTCTTCCAGCTTGGTATATTGCCCGGTTTCTTTGGGGTAATCCAGGGTTAGCAGCACTCTTCCATCCAGCGTGGTTTTAATAACCTGGTGGCGGTTGTTATCGCAAATAAATAACACTTCCGTTCCATTTTCATTAAATATAGTGAGGCCGTGTGCACCGGGATATTCGCTGCCCCAAGTGGTTAATAATTTGCCGCCTTTATCATAGATGAGCACATTGTTTTTTATTTCATTGGTCAGTAAAATTATCCGTCCCTTGCTGTCCTGCACCATCTCATGGCAATCTTTCACCGGGTTGCGTGCAACATCCGCCTGGCTCCAATGATTGTTAAGGCGATAGCGTTTGTTGTTTTGTCCAAGTAACGGATCTTCTTTAAAAGCCTGTGATGACTGGCATATTAATCCTGCTGCTGCGATGGAAGAATTTTTGATAAATGTTCTGCGGTGCATTTGGGTTATTTTTTATGGGATGATTTTAAATAAGCAATCTAATTTTTATTCAGGTATTTTCTTCGACCAAAATGTACAGGTTTATCTTTCAATTTTCTTAAAGTTTCCTACTCCGCAAGCCGTTGTTGTGTCTCTGACCAACAACCGAAACTTGCCTCTGCATACACTCAGCAATGTGTAAGCATCTCAAAGTCGTCAATCCCTGTATGATAAAATTTTGCTGAAGAATAATAATATTCTTCAGGTATATTACATAACCTCGCCTTTACAGGATTCCAATGTATGTATTCAAGCTTTTGCATAAAAACAGGATGTGTATATAAATCAATACCTAATGGGTTTCTTTCCCAAAACTGGTATTCCCTGTCTTTAGCATTTACCTTAAATTTTTCCAACACCAAGGGATGTTGCTTTTCTAAATCCAGCTTCATTTTCCGGGCAGTAAACTTCATAAAACTGCTTTGTATCGTTTCCGGTGCGAAGTCTGGCAGCGCTTGCCAAATTAAGTGAATGTGATTTTTCATTATAACAAAAGCATAGAGCGTAATCCGTTTATTTTTTACAAGATATTGCAGACTTTCTATAAGATAGCTTTTATACTTATCCTGGCTTAGCAAAGGCTTCCATTCTAAAATAGTAGCTGTATAAAATTGTGGCCAATAGACAGGATATTTTTCCATGCTACTAATTTATTGATTTAATAAATTTAAATATTCTCATTAAGCCAGAGCCTTCCCTCTGAACAACAACCATATAAAGCAGGCTTCGGCTGTTGGTCGGAGACACAACAGCGGCTTGCCGGATAGCCACAGTTCTTAAATGGCATAGCCAAAATAATAAATACAAAAACATTATGCTTCAAATAACTGTCCGGTGCAAGTAGGAAACCATGACGGCAATTGATGAAGAAATCTATCGTTCTGACCTGCGGTGCCGACCGGGTGTCAAGCCACGATTCCTTTCACTACATTACCGGCCACATCCGTAAGCCGGTACCTGCGGCCCAAATGTTTAAAAGTCAGCTTTTCATGATCTATGCCCATCAAATGCAAAACGGTGGCGTGAAAGTCATTTACATGCACCGGGTCTTTGATGACATTATATCCGAACTCGTCTGTTTCGCCATACACGCCGGGCTTTACACCGCCGCCGGCCATCCAGATGGTAAAGCACCTGGGGTGATGATCCCGGCCGTAATTGGTCCTTTCTAATTTGCCCTGACAATAATTTGTTCTGCCAAATTCGCCGCCCCAAATGATCAGTGTTTCATCTAACAAGCCTCTTTGTTTTAGATCCGTTATAAGTGCTGCAGAAGCCTGGTCGGTATCCATGCACTGTCCCTTTATTTCGCCGGGCAGGTTACCATGTCCATCCCAGCCCTGGTGATACAATTGCACAAAGCGAACACCGTTCTCTGATAATTTTCTTGCCAGCAAACAGTTGGCTGCATAGGTGCCAGGTATCAGGCAATCAGGTCCGTATAATTTTACAATGTCTTCAGGCTCTTTACTAAGATCAGTAATTTCCGGCACTGCTGTCTGCATGCGATAGGCCATTTCGTATTGTTGCACTTTTGCATTGATTTCAGGATCACCCGATTCCTGGAAAGTTTGTGCGTTTAATTCTTCAAGTTTATCAAGCATTTTTCTACGGTCTGCTTTATTAATGCTTTCCGGATTGTTAAGGTATAAAACCGGGTTATCGCCACTGCTGAATTGCACACCCTGGTGAATGGAATCTAAAAATCCATTGCTCCATAGTTTGGAATAAACACCTTGTCCGTTGCCTTTGCCTTTGGATAACAATACACAAAAGGCTGGTAGATTTCTATTCTCACTTCCAAGACCATAACTTAGCCAGGAACCCATGCTGGGGCGATTGCCCACCTGTGCACCTGTTTGAAAAAATGTAAGTGCCGGATCGTGATTGATGGCTTCGGTGTGCATACTTTTTACAAAACACAAATCATCCACCACTTTAGATGTGTAGGGCAATAATTCACTAATCCATGCTTTGGCTTCTCCATACTGGTTAAACTTAAAAGCCGTGCCTGCCAAAGGAAATTTTTTCTGGTCTGCCGTCATCCCCGTAAGGCGTTGTCCCATGCGGATCGATTCGGGAAGGTCCTGACCAAACATATCAATGAGCTTTGGTTTATAATCAAACAGATCTAATTGAGAGGGTGCGCCATTTTGAAAAAGATAAATGATCCTTTTGGCTTTGGGTGCAAAATTCGGCAAGCCCGCCAGCAACATTTCTTCGTCACTTTTGGCACCGAACAAATCGGGTATCAGCAATGAACCCAATGCCACACTTCCAATACCCATGCTTAGTCTTGAAAGAAATTTGCGCCGGTTGATACCAAGGCCATGTTCCAAAATTTGCTTGTCCATAAATTATGTTTTTGTAATTGCTTCTTCCATATTGTACAACATGCTGATCACTTTCATCAATGCTGCGGTAGTATTTACATCGCTATTTTTAAGGGATGGATATTCTCCTGTATTTAATGTTGCAGCAGCATCAAGTTGCTTTTGCTGAAATTGTTGTAACTGGTCGTTAAAATACGATTTTAAGATACCCGTTTCCTTAGTGCCGGGTAGCCTGCAGATGATGCGGTGAAAAGCCTTCTTAATTTTTTCATCGGCTGATGTATTTTCTTCCATCAGCTTTTGCGCAAGCACCCTGGAAGCCTCCAACACGGTAGGATCATTCATCATCATCAAAGCCTGCAATGGCGTGTTGGTTTGAGTGCGTTTTACCTCACACTGGTCACGGTTGCTGGCGTCAAATAATATCATGCCCGGTGGTGGCACCGTTAATTTAATAAACACATACATTCCACGCCGGTACAACGCTTCACCCTTATCCTGTTTATAGGTTGCCAGCTCTCCCCGGCCTGAACTGGCCATTTCCCAAAGGCCTTTTGGCTGGTAAGGTTTTACGCTTGGCCCACCAATGGTAGTCACTAATAAGCCGCTGCTGGATAAAATAATATCCCTTACAAATTCTGCCTTTACTTTAGTGCGTGGGGCACGGGAGAAATAAATATTTTCAGGATCTTTTTTATAATTTTCGTCCTTTACCCTGGCTGATTGGCGGTAGGTTGCGGAGGTTACAATTTGTTTTATCAGCCGCTTGATATTCCAGCCATGTTCCATAAAATCTGCTGCCAACCAATCCAGCAATTCGGGGTGTGTGGGCAACTCTCCCTGCATACCAAAATCCCCTGCAGTTTTAACGAGCCCCCTTCCAAAAATTTCCTGCCAGATATGATTTACAAAAACCCTTGCAGTAAGCGGATTGTTATTACTGACTGTCCATGCGGCTAAACCCAACCTGTTTCGTGGATTGGTAGTAGTATCAAAAGCCATCACCGATTTTATTGCAGTAGGATATACTTCCGTTCCGGGCTGATCGTACACGCCGCGGTTGAGTATAAATGTTTTTCGGAGTGTATCTTTTTCACCCATAACAGAAACCATCAGGCTACCGGTATCTTTTTTATTTATAAAAGATAACATAGTTTTTGCTTCCAGGTCACTGATTTGAAGGATAGGTTTTTTTGCAGGTTTTGATTGCATTACATCTCCTTCGTACCCTATCTCTTTTGTGTTGTTAAAAAAAGCAAATAACTGATAATAATCTTTTTGAGAAATAGGATCGTACTTATGATCGTGGCATTGTGCACACTCAACCGTTAAGCCCAAAATTCCTTTACCAAAGGTTTTGGTTTTATCCAGGATGTAACTGATGCGGTATTCTTCCGGCACAACACCACCCTCTTCTGTGTACTTATGATTGCGGAAAAATGCGGTGGCCAACGTTTCTTCTTTAGTTGCACCGGGCAACATATCGCCTGCAATTTGCCAGGTTAAAAAAGTGTTGTAAGCAAGGTTGGTATTGAATGCATGAATCACCCAATCCCGCCATGCCCATTGTGTTCTCACATTATCATCCTGGTAGCCGTAGCTGTCTGCATACCTTGCAATATCCAGCCAATGCACGGCCATTTTTTCACCGTATGCAGGTCGGCCCAATAAAGTATCCACTATGGTTTCAAAAGCGTTGGGATTATTATTGGCCATAAAATCATCCATCATTTTTTCTGCCGGCGGTAAGCCTGTTAAATCCAATGACAGCCTTTTTAATAATCTTTCCTTATCTGCTGCTTCATTCAACGAAAGACCTACCTGTTCCTGTTTGGCGATGATAAAATTATCAATCTCATTCTTTACCAACTCTTTATTTTTTATTGAAGGCAGCGGTGCTTTTACAGGTTTTACAAAGGCCCAGTGCGGCTCGTACTTTGCACCCTGACTGATCCATTTTTTAAACAACGCAATTTCATGCGCCGATAAAATACCCAAGTGAGAAGAAGGTGTCGGCATCTGGTAGCCGGTGTCAACAGAGGAGATACGTTTGTACAATTCAGACTCCTCCGGTTTAAATGGAACCAATGCAAAAGCGCCCTTGGTTTCTTTTAAAGGCGCAAAGGCTGAGTCCGCAATATCGAGCCTTAAACCTGCCTCTCTTTTATTTACATCAGGGCCGTGGCATTTAAAACATTTATCGGATAAAATGGGGCGGATGTGAAAATTGTAACTCAGTTTTTCCGGTATTACCCCGGCTGTATTGCCGCTATTATTCATGCAGGCAAGCCAGCCAACAATTGTAAACAGCAATAAAGCAATCGCAATTAAAAATCTATATTTCATATTTTATTAGTTATGAATAATAAAGTTACAGTTAACCTATGTCAAATAAAAAACGGTACGCTTGTGTTTATGCCTAATACTGTAGACCGTTTTAATACTTCATTTCATAATTGCATTTTGTCACCTTAAAGCATTTAAAAGTAAATCTTTTTTGTTTCCATGCTGCTTATGTTTTTTTATACCAGCAAATGAGGTTTTGATTGGTATACTTCCCACAACAGTTCGCCAAAAATAGTGTTGGCCCAGGCAAACCAACTACGGCTAAATTTTGTTGCATCATCCTTGTGAAAAGACTCGTGCATAAAGCCAGTGCCGCCATGTGTTTTGCGCAACATCTCTATGCATAATTTTATTTCGGTATCATCTTTACTGGTTAAGCCACGCATAATGATGCTCAATGGCCATATCATATCCATACCTGCATGTGGACCACCAATACCCTCTGCTGCTTTGCCTTTAAAGAAAAAAGGATTGTTGGTAGAAAGCAACATTTTACGGGTATTGATATAAACAGGATCCGTATTTTTTAAAGCATTTAAATAAGGCAATGATAACAGGCTCGGCACGTTGGCATCATCCATTAAATTGTAGCTGCCAAAACCGTTTACTTCATAGGCATATACTTTTCCGTATTGCGGATGGTTGACAACCGCATGTTGTTGCAATGCTTTTTCCACTTCATTTGCAAGGGCAGTTAACTCAGCAGCCAGCGCATCATCTTTAGCAATTTGCTTTATCATGATGGCTGCTTCTTTTAAACTAACTACAGCAAAAAAGTTAGATGGTATCAGGAAAGGAAATATAGTTGCATCATCACTTGGCCGAAACATGGAGCAGATAAGGCCCACCGGTTTAACAGGATAACCATAACCTCCCAATGGTACACCGTCGGTAGCCCATGCGGTGGTGCGCTGAAATGTGTAAGGGCCTTTACCTGTTTTACGCTGCTGGTCTTTAAAAGTTTTCAGTGTTGTTTTTATTGCTTCTTTCCATTGCGCATCAAACGGTGTAGTATCACCTGTTAGTTTCCAGTAATTGTATGCCAGTCGAATCGGGTAACACAAAGAATCAATCTCCCATTTGCGTTCATGCGTGCCGGGCTGCATGGTAGTGAGATCACTCTTCCATTCGCTTACTTTATTTTCATCTTTATAAAAAGCATTGGCATAGGGATCTTTTAAAATACATTTTACCTGCCGGTTGATAACACCTGTTACCAATTGCTGCAGCTCCTTATCTTTTTTTATCAGCAACAAGTAAG
>JANYFT010000353.1 GCA_025359625.1 Ferruginibacter sp. | reverse complement strand
CGGTGGCCCTCTAGATATTGTTGTTGCGGAAAATAATTATTTTGTGTATGAACTAAATTCAAAATCAAATACCATTGGGGGATACCATAGAAAATTTATGGGAGAACTTGAATTTATCAGCAGTGCATCAAATCTTCCTGCCCCTGCTACCGGACTTGCTACTTATTAAAATAAAATCATAGCTTTTAAAAAAAGGAGTGGCAGATGCTGCTCCTTTTTAAGTTAGTTTATAGTGCATACCTGTACAAAATAATATCATGCCCCGCTAACTTTATTAAATTGATTTTTTCATTTTTCAACTTTGTAACAAAATTCTTGTTATTGTTGCACCATGCTGGTAACACTAACCATTATACGCTATCCAAAAAAATATATTCCTTTTGCTCTATTGGCTATGGCTATACACCGGTTGCCCATCTGGTTTAATAAAAATATAAGTTTTTATAAATTATTGGGTTGCGGCAAGAACGGCACTTTTGATAAACATCCGGACTGGCAGCAGTGGGGAATTTTAGCGGTACGAAACACTTCAACAGATATCGAAACTTTTGATAGTGCAAGTCTCATCAATAATTTATACGGATCTTTTATTAATAAATGGTTACACTTTTTTAATTGCGAAACCTGGACTATTTTATTGGAACCCATAGAAGGCCATGGCAAATGGGATGGAAAAGAACCCTTTGGTATTTTAACAAAATTACCCGTTTATGATGGGATGGTTGCTACACTAACCCGTGCCACTATACGCATAAGCAAACTGAAATCATTCTGGCAAAATGTTGCCGCAGCAGCCAATGAAATGGCCGTGGCTAAAGGCTTTATAACCTCAGTTGGCATTGGTGAAATGCCTTTCATTAAGCAAGCAACTTTTAGTGTATGGCAAAGCAGGGAAGATATGAAAGCCTTCGCCTACCAAATGCACCAGCACACTGCTATCATTCAAAAAACAAGAAAAGAAAATTGGTATAGTGAAGATATGTTTGTGCGTTTTAAACCACTTAAAACATTTGGCACCATCAAAGGAAATGATCCTTTGGCCGGAAAGTTATAAATTTGTTATTCACACAACCGCAGTGGTGTATATTACCATTAACATAACTAACACATTGCATTGCCAGTTACAATGTTTGGCTGCGGCAAAAAACATGTATGAAAAATATCAAACTAATTGAAGTGCCCAGCGAAATTGGTGCAGGTACACGTGGTGCCAGTTTAGGTGTTGATGCCATTAAAATTGCTGCATTGGATTTTATGAGTAATTTTTTTGTACACTTTCCATCTGAAAAAATACAAGCTGAAAATAACCTGTTGTTTGAACCGATACAATCGCCCTACGCCAAAAGGATACACGGCGTAATGAGCATTTATGAGCGGCTTAGTAAGGCAGTGTGTGATTCTATTAAGGGGCATTTTTTTCCGGTGATATTAAGTGGCGATCATAGCAGTGCCGGTGGTACCATTGCTGGTATTAAAATGGCAAAGCCAAAAAGTAAATTGGGGGTTATATGGATAGATGCTCATGCAGATATGCATACACCATACACAACACCTACGGGCAATATGCATGGCATGCCGTTGGCAATTGCAATAGGAGAAGATAATGAAGAATGTAAAACGCATGAGCTGGATGATAAAACAAAAAAGCAATGGGACCAGTTAAAAAACCTGGGTGGAATTTTTCCTAAAGTATTAGCCGAAGACATTGTATTTATTTCCCTGCGTGATTTTGAGAGTGAAGAAAAATCACTGATAGAAAAATACGGCATTAAAGTAATTACCACCAGTGAAGTAAGACGAAACGGCGCTGAAAGTGCCAGCCGCAAAGCATTGCGCTATCTTAGTGACTGCACAGATATTTATGTAAGCTTTGATGTGGACAGTCTTGATTCTTCCATTTCCCGTGGCACAGGAACACCTGTAAGCAATGGTTTAAGGGAAAGAGAAGCAGAGGATCTGATCAGCAAATTTATGCAGAACCGCAAGATCTGTTGTTTTGAAATTACCGAAGTAAACCCCACTTTAGATAAAGAAAACCTGATGGCAGAAATTGCTTTTAATATTTTACAGCGCAGTGTAAATGTGTTGATGATGAATTAGTGCGAGCTCACCCCCATCCCCTAAAGGGGAGCCCTTTGAGGAGTCTTTATTTTCATGGTGTCTTCAGGCCAATAGTATGGGCTCAGTTTTATTTATTGGGGAGCAAGGTATAAATTTGTTTAA
>JANYFT010000453.1 GCA_025359625.1 Ferruginibacter sp. | reverse complement strand
TAGCTTTTGATTCCATACCTATTTTTTTAAGTTGAAACTCAAAAGTAAATACAGCCAACGCCAAACTATGTCGCTGTAAAAATTAATTATAGTGTAATGAAAATAATTAACTCACTATGCTTGTTTGGGATAAAGCAAATTCTTTATTATGTTATATTGAGAGACGTTATGCAACCAATATTTTTAAGGAAATTATTATGCCGGGTATATATTTAACTTGCTGTGCAGTAAAATATTTTAGCTATTATTTCAACAACTCCTTTACCTTACTGTCCAACTGCTCGCCTTCTAAATTTACCGCAACAACCTTCCCGGTTTTATCTATTAAAAAGGTATTGGGTATTTCGTTTACACCATATTTTTCTGCAGTCTTAGAGTACCAGCCTGCCTTATCATTTACCTGTGTATAGGTTATTCTATCACTGGCAATAGCTTTTATCCAGTCCTTTTTTTTAGTGTCGATAGATACACCAAATACTTCAAATCCCCGGTCTTTATATTTATTGTACAAGTCTATCACCCCTGGTATAGAAGCCCTGCATGGGCCACACCAGCTTGCCCAAAAATCTATCAACACCACTTTGCCTTTTAAGGATGATAAGCTGATAGCTTTGTCGTTTACATCGGGTAACAAAATTTCGGGTGCAGCCTGTTCTGCATTAACCTGTGCGGTTGTAACAAAACCAATCAATACCAATGCTGCCGTTACTATAAAAATTTTCATTTACAACAATTTTTTTTTCTAAATAAGGATAATATAAAAAGCAATATTTTTTTCATTTTAAACAATATTTCCAGGCTAATATTTTCGCCATGTAAAGGTAGCATTTGATGCCAAAGGTTACGTATTGAAAATCCTAAATGCCTTACCATTTAAGAAACTTTTTGCCCGTCTGCTCCTTTGTATCTACAGCCTGCATTGGAACAGTGCCAGTAATTTTTGCAGGTACTTCAATTTTTTAATTTATAAAAGCCCATTGTATACCAAACCTGATTACCAAACCGGGATACGCATAATGGGGTGCAGAAAAGTTATATTTGGTAAACCCAAAACCATTGGTAAAATTGATGGTGTTTAAATTTTCGGCCCTTATAAATGTAGTGAACGATTTGATCCTGAAATGAAGGAAGGCACTTATATCCGGCCGGTTTTTTAAGTTTACAGCACCAGAATCCTGCGTAAAAAACTGTCCCATCACGGGTGAATAATTGTATGCCTTATAAGGCGTGTAGAACCTAACCTCAAGCCCGGTACTTAAATTAAGGTTTTTAAAAAATAATCCTTCATAAGCTATACGGTTCCTGGTAAAAATAAGCGGTACTTTTACCGGTGCAGCAGCATCTGTTTGTTGCAAAGTTACTTCGGCATACAGGTTCCATCTTCTGGTTAATTTAATTTTTTTAGCCGCATTAATCTGTATAAGATTTATTACTTTACTATATTGCGCTGTTTTATAATAACTGGTATAATACACATAATTGGTAATAAGATAATTGGCAGCAGATAAACTAACAAAAGGATTGTCTGCAGCAGCTTTCAGGATGATGATATTTTCTTTATTATAACCACCGGCATTGCCAAAATTGAAAGAAGAAAGCGGGTTAAAAATAAACGAAGGGCTGCGATTAACATTGCTAAAAGACAACCTGATGTTGCCCCATCTTTTATTAAGGTATCTTGCCAGCGATGCGTTAGCACTGTAGTCGCCAACGTTAAGGCCGGCCATATAAAATTCTCCGTTGGCCAAAATATCCCATAGCCGGTTTCGGGTTTTATTGCGGTACTCGCCATGCAAAACAATATTGTAAAAATTATTACTGCCCGATGTAAAACTGCCTTTAATATTTTCGAGCCTTGCTCCTGCCAGTAAATATTGGGCTGCATTTTTAGTGTCGGGAAAAGTAACGATAGAAAAATCGTTGGTAACCACTTTCCATTTATCTGTTATCACCAAACTATCTGCCCGGTGTGCCGGAGAAGTATCAGATACAATGGCCGTATCGTACCAGTTTTTATAAAGGGTAGAATCTGCTGCAATATCTCTAAACTGGTAGCTATAAGTATTGTATGTGAAAGTGTGTTGAAAACGGAGCCTGGAATAAAATAAATATTCTGTGGTAGAATCATTGATGGCAACCGAATCTTTTTTGCCCAGGTCGTAGCTTTGCCGTAAAAAAAATGTAAAATCCTTATACACATTCCCGGTGTTAACGGTAGAAACAAAAGGGTTAAACCCTGAAGAATCGGTTTTGCCTATATTGGTTGGTATGGCAAAAAGCCGGTAATCCTTATCTGCTAAATTACTGTCGTTTTTTATGCCACCGTTTTCGGAACTTTTTATAGTGTTGCCCGTAAGCATAAAATAGGCGGCATATCTTTTTCGCTTACCCTGAAAATTGCTAAAAAGCCGGTAGCTTTTATTATTGGTGTGTTGCGAAGAAAAATACCCCGGGGCGCTGATGAGCCGATACTCAAACCCAACATTCAGATTAGACATGGGGTTTTGTGTGTGCACAATATTTATTAACTGCTCTTTAGCAGAAGCAAGCTCGTAATTTATTTTTGTATAAGGTTTGGTAGTTTTAAAAAAACGGGAGTTCTCCAAAGTATAGCGATATGCGTCAAAGGCATGAAAACCTGCATCCCACCCAGCTTTCACAATGGGGGTAAAGAGCAGGGAATAGCCTGCTGTACCATTGTTGCCTAAATACTGCTGCGCTGCAGGCACCGAAAAATATTTATAAAAATCATTGATAGTGGTATCCAGCCGGATGCTTCGTATAGAGTCAAGGAATTTATAACTGATGGTGATGGAATCTTTCAGATCGTCCCGGTGTTCGAAACCTAAATTAAGGCTGTCGCTTTTTCCGCCGGCACCGCTTTTAGACGAATTACCCGACATGTTCCTGCCGGCGTTTTTAAAAGTTTGTATCTGCTTTTGTGCATCGCAAAATTGAAACGTTAGTAACAGCAACAAAGAAAAAATTATATTATACATCATTCAAAATTATACTGCACCTGCAAGGGCTTAGCATTATGTTATTTGTAAAAGCCCGGTTAAGCGGTGCAGTGTCACTTATTTGCCGCTTACCATTTTTATTCAATTTTGTTGACCATTCACCTCTATAATGCCGCAATAAGTGCTTTAAAAATATGTGTCAGTTTTGGTTCTGCTTCTTTAGCAGCCTGCAATACTTCTGCATGGGTAATTTTATTTTCTTCTTCCCTTATGCCAATGTCTGTTATCACACTCATTGCAAACACATCAAGCCCCATGTGCACTGCTGCAATTACTTCCTGCACCGTACTCATACCAACAGCATCCCCGCCAATAATATGCAGCAATTTATACTCAGCTCTTGTTTCAAATGTTGGGCCGGTAACACCGCAATATATTCCTTCCCTAAGCGTAATATTTTCGAGGGCCGCAATGTCTTTTACTTTATTAATTAAACGCTTGCTATAAGGTTCGCTCATATCTGGAAAACGGGGGCCAAGTGCTTCGGTATTTTTTCCCAGTAAAGGGTTTACTACAAAAAGACTGATATGGTCTTTTATCACCATCAGGTCGCCTACTTTAAAATCCAGGTTCATCCCACCAGCAGCATTGCTGATAAGAATGGTGTTGATACCTAAAAATTTCATTACCCTGATCGGGAACACTACTTCCTGTGGCGTGTATCCTTCGTAACAATGAAAGCGGCCTA
>JANYFT010000320.1 GCA_025359625.1 Ferruginibacter sp. | reverse complement strand
AGGGTGTTCACCTCTTCCCATACCGAACAGAGAAGTTAAGCCCCTTATGGCCGATGGTACTGGTATTCCAACCGGGAGAGTAGGTAGCTGCCATATTCATTTAAATTAAGCCTTCGTTTTACTACGAAGGCTTTTTTTATGACATATACTTATATGCTAAGATCCGTATTCCAAAATCAATAGACCTTTTAAGATAGAAGAATTTTATAGTTCTAAAACTCTTAGCTGCCGGAAATCGAAATCATCAGTCATATTTTTGTCGGCAGACTGCAACTTCCTTGTTTTATAATTTAAGCGCCGAGTAATATAATTGTACGAGAGTTCAATGCCATCGAGTTTAATTGAATTATAAAGTTTGTTACAAAAAATATCTGAAAACTCATCCTTGAAAAGGTAAATATTTTTGTGATTTTTGCTATATCTAAGAAAAATTTACTGTTACGTATTTTTGACTTTAATTTCTTTTTAACAATAACAAACTTAAAATAGCGTTGCAATCGTGGCTAATAAGTTGGAAACTTTAAAGCCGTACCTATCCTTCACTAAACTATGAAAAAATGAGAAAATTTTACTTCGCTGTACAATTTATATTAATTATTTTTTCCATTTTCCCAACATTGTCCAAGGGGCAGGATTGCTCTTTATTTGGAGCTACTTTTAAAATATACGAATCCCGTTGCGCCGCTACAGGCTCCATAAAAGTTTTTGCAACCGGGGGGTCTGGATCTTATAAATATAAAACACTCGGCCCTGTTAATTCTAATTTTACCAGTTCAGATTCACTCACTGGATTATCGGCTGGTACTTATTCAGTAGTAGTTACCGATATTATTTCTAACTGTTCTTACACACAAACAAATTTAGTAGTTTCAGGATCTTACCAGGATCCGAGGTTTGCATTAACCAAATCTGATGTTACTTGCGATGGCGGTAATAATGGAAGCATTGTAGTTAATGGACAACAATATGGCAGATCCCCTTTTCTTTTTTCAATAGTTGCTCCATCAGCAATGGGTATAGGTACCACTAATAGCCCGGGTATTTTTAGTAATTTATCCGCAGGCGACTATACAATAAGGCTTACAGATTCTTGCGGTGGAATACAGACGAGGCAGATAACTTTGAATGATTATTCATGGTGGATAGATTCGTATATGTTTAATAAAAGTTCGTGTGACTCTGCTACTGGATATATTAAAGTAGTTGATAGTAAAGGAAATATCAGTACAGCAGGAGGCATCGCCGGATTTTTATATGGCGTAGTCAGGCAGGCGGGTGATACTATTTGGTCTGCTGATCCAAATTTTCAATTTGAACTTGCAGGACATTCTACTTTTGAAATAGTGGTAAAAGATAATTGCGGCAAAATTAGAAAAGCACCCGTTTCTTTAACTATGATCCCTGGTGTAAATGCAGTTGTATTATCTTCAAAAAATTGTAGCGATTTTACAGCTACCGTAATGGGAGTTACTAATTATTTTAATCCTGATTATTGTTTATACGACAGTAGTAATGTTCTGGTTAGCTGTAACACAACTGGTATATTTACAAACCTGCCTTATGGAAATTATTGTATAAAAGCACATGATCTTTGTACCGACACAATAATAACACGTTGTTTTACAGCAACACCGCCCCCACTAAGTATCAGCAATACAGCCTTAATAAGCAATAAAATATGCGCTACTTTTTCGGCTGCTATTACCGGGCAAATTGGGTTGACTAATCCAAATTATTGCTTGTTCGATTCTGCAAATACCTTGATAACTTGTAATACATCTGGTGTTTTCAATAACTTAGTATATGGTTCTTATTGCATAAAAGTTAAAGATGGTTGCAGAGATACAACGATTAAAATTTGCTTTTCTGCTACCAGGCCTGTTCCATCTGTTCCAACTATTATTGTTCCAAATTATTATGGCAGTTGCACAACTTTTGGGATTTCTATTGGTGGCGATAGTTTAACAAGCCCTCAATATTGTTTATTTGACAGTGCTAATGTTTTGATAGGATGTAATAATACCGGCATTTTTAATGGATTGACTTTTGGAACTTATTGCGCTGATGTATATGATTCTTGTTTTGATACAACTTTTGTCAGATGCGTTACTGTAGGCCCTCCTTTAATTGTAAATGATATAGTCCTTCAGGTTACAAATAAAACCTGTTCTACTTTTACTGTAACTGCAAATAGCAATAACATAACAAGCGCATTGTTTTGTTTGTACAATGCCAGCGACTCATTAATTGCTTGCGATAGCAGTGGGGTTTTCAATAATATTCAATATGGCTCTTATTGTATAAAGGCAAATAATGATTGTCCGGATACAACTTTTACAAAATGTTTTGTCGAAACTCCTAATATTCCTTCTGTTAATGCCACTGTAAAAATTCTCAATACAACCTGCTCTACTTTTTCTGCAAAGATTTACGGACAAACAAATTTAACCAATCCTAATTATTGCCTTTATGATAGTGCAGACGTAGAAATAATATGTAATTCAATTGGTCAGTTTAATAATTTACTGTATGGAAAATATTGCATTAAGATTATGGATAGCTGTTATGATACAACAATAGTCAGATGTTTTATAGCCAGTCCAATGCCTGTTAAGATAAATGTTACTGCAAATAAATCCTGCTCTTATAATTATGCTAAATTCAACATTATTATATCGAATGGTTCTCTGCCAGTTAATATAAAAATATATGACCCAAATGGCAATTTGTTTTTTGCTGGTAATTACAACACCAATAATATCAGTATAGATAGCATTAGTGGTACGATAACTGGCCAAACGTATACAATTATTGCTTCTGATAATTGTGGTTCTAAAGATTCTGTAAGTATAGGTGCTACAGCCAGTTATTTAACGCACTCAGCTATTATAGTTGCTAAATGCCCAAGCGGAACATTTGGAAATGGTTCAGGTGATATAAAAGCAACGGCTCAAACAAATATGGGTTCTCTCACGGTTCGAATAATAAAAAAAGACAACATTATACTTTCTCCACAACTCTCCCCCAATACTTCAATCGGTGGGGTTAATACTTTTCAAGACCTTGGTCCTGGTATTTATATTGTAAGTTATAAAGCCGCTGATGCCTGTAATATTACCTTATATGATACTGTTGCAATACAAACATATCAATTTCCAAATTTAAGCAGAACATCAGCCTATCAATGCGATGTTAATGGCTTTAGTTTGGAGGCTGTAGTTTCCAATGGGGTTGGCCCGTTTAGTTATGAAATTATAGGTAGTTCACCTGCAGCTCCTTCAATAATTGCCGGCCCACAGGCAAACCCGGTTTTTACAATTAATAACGGAACCAATTATTCTTTGGTAAGATTAAGGGCACTGGATGCCTGTGGCAATGCTACTTTAGCAGATGCAAGTATTTTACCATTGGCAAACAACCTAATCGTTAATACGTTTAATTGTTTTCAAATTGCTACAACACTTAGTTTAGATACTGTTTACAATTCCAGCTTTGCATGGTATAAAAAAACAAATGAAAATAGTACCGATAGTATTTACCTCGGTGGAGCTACCAGTATATTTATTCCGGAGGTTTTGCCTGCTGATACTGGTATTTATGTTTGTCATGTTACAGTAGGCGGCGGATGTATAACAAGATCTTACAATTATCATCTTGATGGCTCATGTTATCATCTGCTTCCGGTCAGGTTACAAAACTTTACAGGAAAATTTATTGATGATAAGGTTTTATTGAGCTGGAAAATAGCTCAGTATCCTGATCTGAAAAGTTTTGTAATAGAGCGTAAAACCAGTTATAATAATTTTACAGAAGTAGGCATCGTAAATGCCAGTAGTAGCTCAACAAAGGTCTTGCAATATAATTTTTTAGATACAAGGCCTGAGCAGCATAATTTTTACAGGTTAAAATTGATTAATAATGACCAGCAGTTTATTTATAGCAATACAATTGAAATTGTTAAAAACCCAGCCTTTAATAATATTTACCTTTATCCTAATCCTGTAAATGATGTGCTTAATATAGGCTTTACAAATCAACGAATCAGCAGGTATAAAATAACATTATTGACATCATTAAACCAGGTGGTGAAAGAAATTAAATTTATCAGTGGGTATAATAATAATTTGCAAATAGTCAGAACAAAGAATATGAGCAGGGGTATGTATGTTTTGAAAATTGTTAATCTAAATACCAACGAAGAACTAACTCAAAAAATAATTTTCAGATAGCTTTAAACTTGCAATAGGTGGGCATCTTAATAAGGCTAATAAAAAAAAATAAATTATTTGTAAAATAGTGTTTCATTTTAAATCATAAACGCTACCTTTGCCGTCCAAAAATAAAGGGTTCAAAATGCCTACAATACAACAGTTAGTTAGAAAAGGAAGAGAAATAATTAAAGCCAAGAGCAAATCAAGAGCTTTGGACGCATGCCCACAACGCCGTGGTGTATGTACTAGGGTGTATACAACTACTCCTAAAAAGCCAAACTCAGCTTTGCGTAAAGTTGCTAAGGTTCGTTTAACCAATAAGATTGAGGTTATTGCCTATATACCGGGAGAAGGGCACAATTTGCAGGAACATAGTATTGTATTAATCCGTGGGGGAAGGGTAAAAGATTTGCCAGGTGTACGTTACCATATTGTTCGTGGTAGTTTGGATACGGCAGGTGTTAAAGACCGCAAGCAAAGCCGTAGTAAATACGGTACTAAGAAAGAGAAAGCCAAAAAATAAACCTCTGTCACCTGACGGGGTAAAGGAAAAATAAAAAAATAACAATGCGTAAGACACAACCAAAAAAAATACCTTTAGCACCAGATCCTAAGTTTAATGATAGATTAGTTACACGTTTCGTGAATAATTTAATGTGGGCTGGTAAAAAAAGTGGTGCTTATATTATATTTTACGATGCCTTAGATAAAGTGGCTAAAATAACGGGCGAAAGCGGTTACGAAATTTGGAAGAAAGCATTAAGTAATATTACACCTGGTGTAGAAGTTCGTAGTCGTCGTATTGGTGGTGCTACTTTCCAGATTCCTGCTGAAGTTCGTTCTGATAGAAAAGTTTCTTTAAGCATTAAATGGATGGTTAAATATAGCCGTGATCGTAATGGTCGCAGCATGGCTGATAAATTAGCCAACGAAATAGTTGCAGCAAGCAAAGGTGAAGGTGCATCTTACAAAAAGAAAGAAGATACACATCGTATGGCTGAAGCTAACAAAGCATTTGCTCACTTTAGAATTTAAGTATAAACAATCAACATATTTATTAAAGCTGCTCTCAAAAGAGTGGCTTTTTTTATGCAGTACCCTGAGCATAATTGCAGCCTTTCAAAAATTGCTTCATGCAAAAATTATCAATTATCATTTAACCAGTTATCAATTATCCCTGGCGCTTTGTGGCGAAGAGTATTCATCTCCCGGAAAAAATTACTGCTATCTATCTTTTAAAGTTATAAAGATCAAAACAACAATAATTTACTATTTTGGCATAACCGAAATTTTATTTCACAACAAAATTCAGCCGCTGCTTTGAAAAGAAAAATAAGCATTTACACAGCCTCTGCAATTGTAGTAGCTAACATGATTGGCACCGGAGTCTTTACCAGCGTGGGCTTTCAATTATCTTCTGTACAAAATACCTGGAGTATTTTATTGTTGTGGCTTATTGGTGGATTGCTGGCCCTCTTTGGTGCATTTGCCTATGCAGAACTTGGTACACATTTTAAAGAGTCGGGCGGCGATTATATTTATTTGTCAAGGGTATTTCATCCATTATTGGGTTATTTATCCGCATGGGCCGGGCTCACCGTTGGTTTTTCTGCGCCAGTTGCATTGGCGGCCATGGCATTTACTAAATATCTTTCTCCATTTGGATTGCAAAATAATGTCTGGCTGGCGATAGGAGTTATTGTTTTAATTGGGCTGATGCATAGCTTCACGATCCGCCACAGCAGCCGCTTTCAAAACATATCTACCATCGTGAAAGTACTTTTTATTATATGCCTTATTGCCCTCGGATTTTTTGTTGCTGGTAATGGTAACAGCGCATTAAATTTTAGTAATAGCTGGCACACCGAAATTGTAAAACCAGGCTTTGCAGTTTCAATGGTGTATGTGGCTTTTGCTTATATTGGGTGGAACGCTGCAGCTTATGTGGTGGATGAAATTAAAGACCCGGCAAAAAACTTACCCAGGGCTTTGATTGGCAGTACGCTCTTTGTAGCGGTAGTATATATTCTTTTTCAGTTTGTATTGTTAAAAAATGCAACTATTACTCAACTTGCCGGAAATGAAGAAGTGACTTTTATTTCTTTTAATAACCTCTTGGGCAGCGCAGGCGGAAAATGGGTAAGCGTTTTTATTGCGATACAATTAATAGGAACAGTGAGTTCTTATTTATGGGTAGGCCCAAGGGTTACCTGGGCCATGGCAAAAGAAAATAAACTGTGGCAACCATTTGCTAAAAAGAACAAGCATGGTATTCCAGTTGCGGCTGTGTGGCTGCATGTTATTATTAGTATCTTATTGGCATTGACCGGATCTTTTGAAAAGATATTATTATACGCTGGATTTGTACTGCAACTGATGGCTTCTTTAACAGTAGCAACCAGTTTGTTTTTAAAAAATAAGCAGCCCGGTACATTTAGAAGCCCATTTAAACCATTGCTACAGATCATATTTTTACTGTTCAATACATGGGTACTTATTTTTACAATTATTGAGCGGCCTGCAGAAAGTTTAATTGGTATTGGCATTTTATCCGTTGGAATAGTGATCTATTATTTTGACAAACCCCAGCCTCTTGATACGGCCGGCGCAGTTTAGTAGTTTTCAGTTTGTTGGTATATTAAAAACGCTTACCTTTGCGGCGCTAAAAAGTTCAGCAATAATAAGTATGAATTGGAGGTAGCTGCAATTTATTTAGCATATTATGAGAGTATATTAATCATATCAAAGAGACCCAACACTCACGGGTAAATAGAATCCTGGCCATACCCGGGTCTAAAAGAACAACATAGAAATATAGTACAAGAGTGCGACGCCAATGAAGCTTAATACTAATTCAAAAGCCGGGTACAAAAGAGAAATGAACGTTAAAAGAATAATTTCATTTTTCAGCAAAACACATTTTTAATTCTAAATTTTTAATTCAAATAAAATGGCAGATTTACGTTATCAACGAAACTTTGGTATTGCGGCTCACATTGATGCTGGCAAAACTACTACCACCGAACGTATATTATATTATACCGGGGTAAATCATAAAATTGGGGAGGTGCATGATGGTGCCGCTACCATGGACTGGATGGCGCAGGAACAGGAAAGAGGTATTACTATTACAAGTGCTGCTACTACATGTTTTTGGAACTTCCCGATGCAGAATGGTAAAAAATTGCCAGAAACAAAACAATATAAATTCAACATTATTGACACTCCCGGTCACGTGGATTTTACTGTAGAAGTAGAGCGTTCTCTACGTGTATTAGATGGGTTGCTGGCTTTGTTTTGTGCGGTTTCTGGTGTAGAGCCACAGAGCGAAACTGTTTGGCGTCAGGCTAATAAATATAAAGTACCCCGTGTAGGTTTTGTAAACAAAATGGACCGTGCTGGTGCTGATTTCTTAAATGTGGTAAAACAAATTAAAGAAATGCTGGGTGCTAAGGCGGTGCCTTTACAGTTGCCGATTGGTGCTGAAGATAATTTTAAAGGTGTGGTAGATTTGATTACCATGAAAGGAATGGTGTGGGATGAAGCTGGACAGGGTATGACTTTTAATGAAGTGCCTATTCCGGAAGATATGATTGAAGAAGTGAACGAGTGGAGGCAACATTTAATTGAAGCTGTTGCAGATTACGATGATAAATTATTGGAAAAATTCTTTGATGATCCAAACACGATCACAGAGGATGAAATTCATGAAGCCATCCGTAAGGCAACAATTGATATTTCTATCATTCCGATGATGTGTGGTTCTTCTTTTAAAAATAAAGGTGTACAAACTGCATTGGATGCTATCGTACGTTACCTACCGGGCCCAATGGATATTGAAGCAGTTGCTGATTACGATGATAAACTATTGGAAAAATTCTTTGATGATCCTAATACTATCACTGAAGATGAAGTACATGAGGCTATCCGTAAAGCAACAATCGATATTTCTATTATCCCGATGATGTGTGGTTC
>JANYFT010000294.1 GCA_025359625.1 Ferruginibacter sp. | reverse complement strand
GGCTTCTGAAAAATTTTTGAACTCAAATTTTTTATAGAGCTGATTGTTTTTTTCTTCCCACATAAATTTTAATTGATAATTTTTTAAAATTGAAAGGTTTTCAATGAAAATTATAATGTCACGCCCAGTTTCCCCTTCAGGGGCGGAGGGGCTAAAAAATAAGGTGTTGTTTATGTTTTATCTTTTCGTTGGTCATTTCATTTACCAGTTGTACACCCGGTAAAGTTTTAATGGAATAGATCAATGCTTTTAATTCCTCCTTGCTCACATATTCTCCTTTTATTAACCATAAAAAATCAAGGTGTTTAAACTCCGGCAATAAATATTCGCCGTCAAACTGGTTGTTGTATAAATAGTGTGTTAAGCAGGTAGAAGGTATTGGATATTCATAAATAGAAAAAAAATATTTTCTTTCTTTTTTGGTCAGTTGAATTTCATAATCGTTGTTGATCCTGAAATCAAAACCAAGCACCTGGTTCAGTTGCCAGCATAACTGGTAATCCTTAACAGGGGCCACAATGCCCAACAGTATGGAGTCTTCAAAAAACTCCCTCGCTAATGTTTCATTATCTATTTTAAGTTTCATTATAATAACCACTCAATTTTAAAATGGATTCTATTTCTTTTTTTGTAATGCTTTCCTTTTCTGATTTATTATAAATAGAAATTAGAAAAAGTCTTTTATCAATAACTTTTACGCAAGTAATGACCCATGCGCCACCGCTTTTACCGGATTGTTTCGAAGTGATTTTCATTCTCACTTTATAACAGTTATGCCCTAAAGAACTTCCTGAAAATGGGTTTTCAGTTAGCACTGCCAGTAAATTAGCAAAGTCTTTTTCAATAGATGGATACTTTTTAGAAAGTTGAAATATTTCTTTTTCAAATTGTGGGAGAGCAATGATATCAATGTTTTCCATTGCGTAATTTTTTTAATAATTCGGCTGCTGGCTTTGCTTTTAATTTACCATCTTCCACTAGTTTTAATTCTTTAAACCCCTGTATGAGAGCTTTCTTTCTTTTTGTATTATCATCTGCTTTTTTTTCGATCTCTAAAAAGCTAAAAGAATTCAATAGTTCTTTTGTAAAAGCTACCTTATCCTTACTCTTTATTTTTACTATCAGTATTTCCATATACTTAAATTAATTTTTTAAAAAACAATATCAAATACCAGTTCCTCATTACCTCTTTTCACTTTTACTTTCGTGGCATCGCCTTTATTAAATTTATTCAATGTTTCCATATAGGTTTGCACATCGGTAAATTTATAGTTGCCTAACTGCACAATTATATCGCCAGCTTTCATGCCTGCTTTCTGGGCAATTTTTCCTTCGCTGATACCATCCGCCCTTACACCGATACCACTAAAAGTATAGTCTGGCATTATGCCAAGGGCTACCTTAAAACTGGTTGTGCCACTCATAGCGGTTTCTCTTGTTTTAGTAAAAGCAATCTTTCCCTTTTTGTCTGTATCTTCTATCAGTTTAAAAATATATTTCATCACCATCCATTCGCCGGTATAGTTTATTTTGTCGGCATCGTCGGTAGGTTTATGGTAATCGTTGTGTATGCCGGTAAAGAAAAATAATACAGGTATATCCTTTCTGTAAAAAGAAGTATGATCGCTTGGCCCTGTGCCACTGCTATCGAACTTGATCTTAAAAAATTTATCGTTGGCTGTTAAGGTTTGCCCCCACAACGGCGAAGTGCCATAGCCGCCAATATTCAAACCCTGAGTACTGTCATTTAAACGGCCTACCATATCCAGATTGATCATGTAATTAACCGTGGTAAAATTCACCGTAGGGTGCTCTGTAAAATATTTAGAGCCAAACAAACCCAATTCTTCTCCCGAAAAACAAATAAACAGGTAGTTGTTATTTTTATATTTGGAGGCTTTTATCAATTTACTTAATTCTATCAGCGCCGCTGTGCCACTGGCATTATCATCTGCACCATTGTGTATTAGTGAAGTGGTGCCGGTGTATAAAGAGTTATGGTCTTCCCCATACCCAAGGTGATCATAATGTGCACCAATAATAATAGTGGTGGCGGCATTATTATCAATGTAACCAATCACGTTGTGGCCGTATCTTTTTTTGTCAACGATTTCAATTTTTAGCTGAATATCCAGTGAAGCGGTTTCATCTTTCAAAAATTTTTCTTTGGCTATTTTAGTAACATAAATAACCGGGATAGCTGATGGTATTGTTTTTGCTTTTGGATCAAACTGCAATTCATCCTTAATGGCAGAGCTATTGTAAATGAAAAAGGTGGTGGCCTTTTTTTTTGCAGCATCTGCTGCTTTAATTTTAACGGCATCTACAAGGTCAAAATGAGGATTGTTTTTATTAGCTTCCAGCAGATCCTTTATATCATAAAACCAGGGCGAACCGTTTTCCTGCAAAGCAATAGAAGCTACAGTAGTTAAACTGCCATTAGAGCTAAAGGATAAAGGAAAATATTCTTTCTCTATAGCAAGATCATTTCCATTAATAATAAGATGAGAAGCATTGGTGACCATCCTTCCATCGTTCACTTCAAAGGCCTGCAAAAAAGTTGCATTATCTCCTTTGGTCAATAAACCCGCTTTTAAAAATTCAGTGCTGATATATTCATACGCCAGCTTTTCCCCATTGCTTCCTGTTCTTCTTCCTTCCAGTTGATCGCCTGCCAGGTAACTTATATGAGTTTGTAAATTGGCCACAACAATTTTCTCTGCTTTCTTTAATTTTTGTGCATTAACAAAGGAAGTGGTAAATAAAAATAAAAGGCAATAAAAAAAACGCTTCATAAATATGGGGTTATAGAAGTGTAAAGGTAATTCACAAATAACTTTTGCAGTGAAGTATATATAATTTATTGTTACCAAAAGCATGCCTTAAAATGCAGCTATAATTTTTTACCGCAAAGAAATGACGGCTACAAAATCCCAGAGACAGAGGCCATTAACTTAATTCACTACTCTAAAAAACATATAATGAAGTTGATATTTCTCCTAAACAAACCCACACCTTCTTTCCAATTTCGTAACAACAACCACCAGATAGCTATTACTTTTGCAATCAATTTATTTTGACTAAAAAAATCAACATAGCATTAGTAGGTAATCCCAACAGCGGCAAAAGTTCTTTGTTCAATGTATTAACTGGATTAAATCAAAAAGTAGGTAATTTTCCCGGCGTAACAGTTGATAAAAAAACCGGGCAGTGCACCATTTCTGAAACCCTTTCTGCCACGTTGATTGATTTGCCCGGCACGTACAGTTTATATCCCAAACGTGCAGATGAGTGGGTTGCTTACAAAGTTTTATTGCAACAGGATGAAGATATAAAACCGGATATGGTGTTACTGGTAGCCGATGCCAGTAACCTAAAGCGCAACCTGTTATTTTGCTCGCAGATAATTGACCTTAAAGTGCCGGTGGTGCTGGCACTTAGCATGATGGACCTTGCAGGTAACAAAGGAACACAAATTGACATTGCGGGTCTTGAAAGAGAATTGGGCGTTCCGGTAGTAAGCATCAATCCAAGAAAAGGCAAGGGAATACCACAATTAAAAAAGATCATTGATCAAACAGCCGTTAACCACATTGCTGCGCCAAGGGAGTTTATAAATAACCAACACCTGGCAGAAAGTTCGGTAGCCGGTGTAAAGAAACTATTTCCAACCATCAGCAATTATACTGCTTTACATTACCTTATCAACCACGGTCATTTTAAACTTGGGCCTTCCATACAGGATGCCATAGAAGCCATAGAAGAAGAAAATAAATTTAATTCTACCCGGACACAGGCTGAAGAAATAATGCAACGCTATGGCCGCATCAAACAAATAATGCAGGTAACAGTGGTAGAAAGCGATCCTTTAAAGAAAGCTCTTTTCACCGAAAAGCTCGACAATATTTTGTTGGACCGAAAATGGGGTTACCTTATTTTGCTTGCCGTTTTATTCCTGTTATTTCAAAGTGTATTTTGGGTGGCACAGTATCCCATGGATGCCATTGAATGGATTTTTGGAAAACTAAGCGGCTTTTTAAGCAGCAGTTTACCTAATACCTGGTGGAGGGACCTGCTTGTTAATGGTGTAGTTGCCGGGCTTAGTGGCATCATGGTTTTTATACCACAGATAATGATTCTCTTTGGCCTTATCACCTTATTGGAAGACACCGGCTATATGGCAAGAATAAGTTTTCTTACAGATAAGCTTATGCGCAAAGTGGGGCTTAATGGCAAAAGTGTAATGCCCATGATCAGTGGGTTGGCCTGTGCGGTACCCGCCATCATGAGTGCAAGGAATATTGAGAACCGCAAAGAACGTTTGCTAACCATTATGGTGACGCCATTAATGAGTTGCAGCGCCAGGTTACCGGTATACACTATTTTAATAGCACTGGTTATCCCTTCTAAATTATATTTTGGTTTTTTAAGTGTGCAGGGCCTGGTGATGATGGGCCTTTATTTACTGGGCACCGTAATGGCACTGATAGTATCATATATAATGAAGTGGTTCATCAATATTAAAGAGAAGAGCTTTTTTATTTTAGAGTTGCCAGTGTATCGTGCCCCCAGGTGGAAGAATGCCCTCACTACGATGATTGAAAAGGCGAAGATATTTGTGTTTCAGGCCGGTAAAATCATTATGGTCATCAGCCTTTTATTGTGGGTGTTAAGCACATACGGTCCGGCAAAAAAAATGACCGCGGTTACTGTAAAGTATGAGCAACTGTTACGGCAAAAGCCAGAGCAGGCAATTGAACTGAACAGGGAAAGAAAAACAGCATTGCTGCAAAATTCGTTTGCAGGAACTTTGGGTAAATTTATTGAACCGGCCATTCGCCCGCTGGGCTACGACTGGAAGATTGGCATTGCGCTAATTACTTCTTTTGCTGCAAGGGAAGTATTTGTGGGCACTATGGCTACGCTGTACAGTGTAGGTGAAGATGCCAACGATAACAGCAGTACTTTACGCCAGAAAATGACTGCTGCTGTACGTGCCGACGGCAGCAAAGTATACAATCTTGCCACTGGGTTATCGCTGCTGGTATTTTATGTTTTGGCCATGCAGTGCATGAGTACTCTGGCAATAGTGAAAAGAGAAACCAGAAGCTGGAAATGGCCTGGTATACAATTAGGGTATATGACCGTGCTGGCGTATGTTATGAGTTGGATGGTGTATACCATTTTTAAATAAAAATAAATATTTGCAAGTACATTTTTTCTCGTCTCATTCTTGTATCACTGCTATCGATATCTTTCGGGAACTTATACCGGAGCTAAATGAAAATATACTTGTTTCTTTTGCTTCCAGTCAGGCCCTTTTTCAAGTTTTACACTCTTCCTTTTAAAAAATAATTTAATAACGTGGCTGAAATATTCTCCAAAATCAGTATTAAAGCGTCTTCTAAAAGATTTTTAAATACCACTTACCAAACAAATTTTACCAGTTATAATTTCATTAAACTGATTTTTTAGTTCTCAAATTCAATAAAAAACCGCACAGTAAAGGCTTCTGGCTTATAACCTATTAATGTTTACCACCAACTACCTAAAAATAAATGGTACTATGTGTTGTATAGTACTATAATCTTTATATCTTTGTGATGTAAAGACGAGGGAATGGTAAATAAGCGTGAAAAATTACCGACAACCACAGGCGATAAACCAGACCCGGTAAATCCAACAAAAATGATTTTAAAACATTGAAGCCATGAATATCGATAACACAGCCAGCCAGATGCGAAAAGGAGTCTTGGAATTTTGTATCCTTTCAGTGATAAAACAGGGAGAAGCTTATCCGTCGGATATTATTGATAAGATGCGGACTGCCAACCTCAATATCTTTGAAGGAACATTATATCCCTTGCTTACCAGGTTAAAAAATGCGGAGTTTCTTACCTACCGTTGGGTAGAAAGTAACAGCGGCCCGCCACGCAAATATTTTTCACTAACAGAAAAAGGGGATGCTTTTTATAAAGAACTGGAAGCCACATGGAACGAACTGGCCAATGCCGTAAAAGCGCTTTCAGATGCAGAACAGGAACATACAAGTAACACCAACTTCAACAACCCGCAATAAAAAAATATAGTCATCATTTTTGTTGTGAACAAAATCAACTAACGAACACGAAACACATTTAACCATGAAACAAGTAATAAATATAAACTTCCACGGACAAGTAGTTCCAATAGAAGTGTCTGCTTTTGACTTGCTTAAACAATATACTGCCAGCCTTAATACTTATTTTGCTAATGAAGAAGGTAAGGAAGAGATCATCAATGATATTGAAAGTCGTATTGCCGAACTTTTTCAGGAAAGATTAAAAAATGGGGTTACCTGCATTACTGATGATGATGTAAATGCCATCATAAAAAGTATGGGCAGGCCCGAAGAATTTGAAGGAGAAGGCAGCACAGCTTATAACCAAAGTTCCACAAGTTCTTCCGCAAATGCGGGATCTAATCAATCTCAGTCAGGCACGGGTCCTTCAACAGCATACAAGCGCTTGTACAGGGACGAGAACGATAAAATATTAGGTGGTGTTTGTGCCGGGCTAGCTAATTATTTTGTAATTGATGTTGTAATAATGAGGATCATTTTTGTGGTGCTGGCCATCTCTTTTGGATTTGGTTTAATCCCTTATATCATTTTATGGATCGCTGTGCCAAGTACCGCTACCAAAATAATTGGCGGCACACGTAAAAGATTATTCAGAGATCCGGAAGATAAGAAAATAGCCGGTGTTTGCAGCGGTATTGGTAATTACTTTGGTATAAACCCATGGATACCAAGAGTTTTATTTCTATTGCCTTTTTTGTCTTTTGTTTTTAACTGGAACCACTGGGGCTTTATGGATTTCACTAATTTTTTAAGGGTTGGCTTTAGCCCCGGCGCATTGCTTATCTATATTATATTATGGCTGGTGATACCCGAGGCTGGCAGCACTGCTGAAAAACTGGAAATGAAAGGAGAAAAAGTTGATTTGAATTCAATTAAAAATTCAGTGGTGGAAGAAATGAAAGGTGTTCAGCAACGAGCAGAAAAAATGGGCCATGAGGCAAAAACTTTTGCAGAAGAAAAAGGAAAAACTATGGGTGCTGAAATGAGTAATGTTGCCAGGAGAAGCAGCAGATCTTTAGGTGATATCATTGTATTTATTGTGAAGGCGTTTGTCTATTTCATTTTTGGCTGTTTTGGATTTGCACTTGTAGTAGCATTATTTGTTTTTGCTATCGCTTCTATTGGTGTGTTTCCAGCAAAAGACTATTTATTAACTGATGGCTGGCAAAACCTTTTTGCATGGGGTTCTCTCATCTTTTTTATTGCCGTACCTGTAATTGGTATCA
>JANYFT010000269.1 GCA_025359625.1 Ferruginibacter sp. | reverse complement strand
ATTGTTTTTACCCGGTACACCTATTGATGCAGGTTATTTTGTATTGCTAAAAAAATGTTTTGCCGTTTTTAAAATACTTTACTCGTCTTTCCTTTTTAACTACAGCAAGATAAATGTTTATCGCTGAATGATTGCATCCCTACAATTGACAGGGCATTTCAAATCCGGTAATTACCGGATACCGCTGCCCGGCAGTGACAGCAGCCAGAGCCGCATGTTTCCTGCACCCAAACAATTTGCTCGTATCCAAAATAAAAACTTATTTTACTAAAAAAATAGAGCTCCAATAATAAACAACCACACCACAAATGATCCACTGCATCAGAACAAATTCTGAAAATGAAAACTTCCGGAAACTGGTTAGAGAACTGGACTCCGATTTAAGTATCCGTGACGGAAAAGACCATTCATTTTATGCCCAGTTTAATAAAATTGACAACATAAAATATGTAATGGTAGGGTTTGAAAATGAACTGGCAGTTGGTTGCGGCGCCATTAAAGAATATGATGAGCACACAATGGAAGTTAAACGGGTGTAGGTGATGTTCAACAGTCGGGGCCAGGGGATTGCCTCAACAATTTTAAGAGAACTGGAGCAGTGGGCTGTTGAATTAAACTATAAAAAATGCTAGTTGGAAACAGGAAAAAATCAACCCGAAGCATTGGCATTATATAAGAAAAACGGGTATACAATAATACCTAATTTTGGACAATATAAAAACATAGAAAACAGTGTGTGTTTTGAGAAGATATTGACTAAATAGAAAATCAATTGCTCCCAATCCGGCCTTCCGTGCTACAACTATCAGCGAAATTTTTTAAAATATAAAGGGCAGGTGCAACTAGGTACCTGCCCTTTATATCGCTATAAAAAATTATTTTTTACTTATCATAAACAAAATGCCCGAATCTGTAATGGCATACAATTTACCATTGCTTAGGGCTACATCACGAAACCTTTCTTTTTTATCTGAGAGTAAACTCTCTTCGCCCACCACTTTATTATTTTCAATCACCAGCCTTGCAATATGGTTACTGCTAAGGCAGGCAATAAAGAGGTTGTTTTTCCATTCGGGAATGGAATCGCTGTTATAGAAAACCATGCCACTGGGTGATACTACAGGATCCCAATAATACACAGGTTGTTCCATCCCTTCTTTCTGCTGAATGGCATCACCAATTTTATTGCCGTCATATTCAATTCCATAGGTTATGGTTGGCCAGCCATAGTTTTTACCAGGCTTAATCAGGTTTAATTCATCGCCCCCACGTGGCCCAAATTCAGCTTCCCATAATTCGCCCGTAGCGGGGTTTATGTCGAGGCTTTGCGGATTGCGGTGGCCGTAAGAATATATTTCAGGTTTTGCATCTGCCTGGCCTAAAAAAGGATTACCGGGAGCAGCCTTACCTTCTTTTGTAATTCTATAAATTTTTCCAAGGCCCGAACTTAGTAGTTGCGCCTGCTTTCTTCCTTCTAAAATAGACCTCTCCCCGGCAGTTACAAAAAGGTATCCATCCTTGTCAAAAACCAGGCGTGAGCCAAAATGATTTTCACTTTTAAGGGCTGGTGTTGCCCGAAAAATAACCACCGGGTTTTGTATGGTAGATTCATCCTGCGACAATTGTCCTTTAGCTACAGCGGTAAGATTGCCGCCTTCATACTTTTCAGAAAATGACCAATAAATGGTTTTGTTTTGGGCAAAAGCGGGGTCCAGGGCCACATCCAGCAATCCTCCCTGGCCGCCATCATCTACTGCCGGCAAACCAGTTACCTTTTTTAGCATTAGCCCATCGGCAGCATGAATGGTGATGAAGCCTGACTTTTCAGTTATCATCAACCTTCCATCTGGCAAGGGAATAATCGCCCAGGGCCTTCCTAACTTTTCTGCCAGCTTTTCAACTTTGTAAGGGGTAGTTGTAGTAACGCTTTTGATTCTTGTTTGTCCGGCAAATGCAGGTTTATAATCCGTATTGGGTTTGCCTACTTCTGAACCAGCTGATGCTGCATTCACTTTGCTGCCATTGTTAGTGCATCCTAAAAAAGAAACTATAGTAACAACAGGTAAAATAAGTAAGAAAGATTTTAATTGCATACAATAAATTTTGATGTGGTTGAAATAATAAAACTAACAGATTACATCTTTGCCCCAGAAATATCCGCTACTAAAATTTGCCGGGCAGGCTCCATACAAACCATGGTAGCCAAAAATGGCCGTACTTTAAATCAGCAGTTAAATTCGGTGCAGGCATTTTTTAAAAGGGATGGGTTCTTTATCACTCTGCCTTTTCTTCACCTTTTTTACCAGCGGCTACAATATCACCTTTTGTAAAAAGAATAGATTGTAACGTAATTCGCCAGGCATCTTTTTTTCGAAGTAAAAATTCAAGGTCCATTCCAAAATGCTTCATCTCTTCCTGTTGTGCATTTTGCATAATGGCTTTTGCTGCTTTATCTTTTTCAACAGATATCCGTTGTTCATACCATCCAATTGCCTCGGCCTCTTCTGTTAAAGAAGTAATCATACGGGCGAACGTCCTTGTTTCGTCTGAAAGTTCTTCAGCAGGTTCGTGATACTGATTAAATCCCATGTTAAGTTTTTTTAAGTGTGATTATTATTGAGTGATGAAATATTTTAAAATGTAAGCAATATAAAGCAAGCTGCACACAGTTCGTTTTTTACTTTATGACATTGCAAATATATAGCCATTTTAGAATTTCTTCACCTCGGAAATAATGATGATTGTGTAAATATTTTCAAGGGTCAATTGAACAAGTATTTAAAAGGCAATCTACAGGTCCATTTCCAGATGATGACTGATTTGTAAGTTTCATTTTCATGCTTTCAATTTTGGATTATACTTAAAGTAACTCATATCTAAGTTGATAAATAACCAAAGCATTTGGTAAGGTTTTTAATAATTCATTCCGATACAACCAACTGCATAAGGAGGGAAATTAGTAAAAGCTTTAAAATAAAACCCACGCAAACGGTTATTGCATTTGCCACAAGTGTAAAAAAGAATTTACTTTAGACTTATGGAACAAAAACCAATTACAATTAAGGAAATTGCCAAACAGTTGAATATTTCTTTTTCAACTGTTTCAAGGGCATTGCACGATCATCCAAATATTGGATTGCGTACCAAAACACGGGTGCAGCAATTAGCGAAAGAATTAAATTACGAACCTAACCAGACCGCCATTTTTTTTCAGCAGCGTAAAACATTTACCATTGGCGTAATCCTGCCCGAGTTATCGGAAGCTTTTTTTTCAACGTCAATAAATGGAATTGAAGACACTGCCGAGAAAAATAAATACACGGTTTTATTAGGCCAATCACACGACAGTGAAGAAAGGGAAAAGAAAATTCTGGAAACAATGAAAAAGCATCGTGTAGATGGGGTGATAATTTCCATTTCGAAAAATACAGTGAACTATGAACATTTTGAAAGCTTAAAAAAATATGGCATACCGGTGGTATTTTTCGACCGCATTCCAAAAATGAATGATATACATTATGTAGCCTGCAATATGATTTCGGGTACCATACAAGCGGTGCTTTATCTTATTAAAAAAGGGCACCGTGCAATTGGTATGATCAACGGCCCCGAAAAATTATTTGCTGCCCAGGAAAGGAAGGATGGCTATATGCAATCCATGACAAAAAGCCGGCTAAAATTTGATCCTTCACTTGTTGTAAACAGCGACCTCACTTTAGAAGGTACGCAACTGGCGATGGAAGAATTATTAAGTTCAAAAAGAAAACCGACTGCCATCATAACTTTTAATGATTACGTGGCACTTGATGCAATACAGTATGCGCAAAAAAGAAAAAGGAAAATCAATAAAGATATTTGTTTTGTAAGTTTCGCCAACCTGCCAGTAAGCACCTACAGTGCATTTCCTCCATTGGCATCTGTAGAACAATATCCTTACATACAAGGGCAGAAGGCAACGGAAATATTGATTGAACTGATGAATAAAAGCAAAGAAGAAACTCCGCCGGTTGAGGCTTTTTATAAGATAATTATTGAATCGCAACTGATACTGCATGAAAAAAGGTAGGTTCTTTTCTAATAAAAAGGGCAAACGTTTTACCTGTTGTTTTACTTTTACTTTGGTTAAGTTTGATGCCAAATCAATCATTCCATAATTACACCAGATGCTTCAAAAAGTTTTTAATGCTTTTGGCATTACCGCAGATATAAATACGGCTATACCTTTTGGCTCGGGATTGATTAACGATACCTGGAAAATTAACAACGCCGGCAAATATTTTATCCTGCAGCGCATCAACCACCAGGTATTTAAAGAGCCCGGTGCCATTGCTTACAATATCAATATAACGGCCACTTACCTGCACCAGCATTATCCTTGTTATTTGTTTGTGATGCCTGTAAAAACTATTGATGGGGAAGATATTTTTTTTGATGATGACAATGGTTATTTCCGGCTTAGCCCATTCGTTGAAAGTTCTCACACTCTCGACGTGGTGCAGCAGCCGCAACAGGCTTTGGAAGCAGCCCGCCAGTTTGGAAAATTCACAAAATTGTTAACCGGTTTTGATGCAAACAAATTAAAAATAACGCTGCCTGATTTTCATAATCTTTCCTTACGCTATCAGCAGTTTGAAGAAGCTTTATCCAAAGGCAATAAAGAACGGATTCAACAATCTGACAAATTAATAAATGCCATCATCGAACATAAATATTTGGTAGAGATATTTGAAAAAATAAAATGCAGTCCGCAATTTAAACTGCGTGTTACTCACCACGATACTAAAATAAGCAATGTATTATTTGATGAAAATAATAAAGGCATGTGTATTATTGATTTGGATACATTGATGCCTGGCTATTTTATAAGTGATGTGGGCGATATGATGCGTACTTACTTAAGCCCGATAAGTGAGGAGGAAAATGATTTTTCACAAATAGCCATACGGGATGAGTATTTTGTTGCTATAGTAGAGGGATATCTTGGCCAGTTAAATGATGAATTGAGTGAAGAAGAAAAGGGGCATTTTGTGTATGCAGGAAAGTTTATGATCTATATGCAGGCAATCCGTTTTATCGCCGATTACCTTAATAATGATATTTATTATGGTTCAAAATATGAAGGGCAGAATTATGTACGGGCAGGCAACCAACTTTGCCTGTTACAGCAACTGGAGGATAAAGAAGATCGGCTACAACAACTTGTTGCTTCTTTTTCTGCCAATCAGTTTACCACAAATAATTTGTAGGGCAGTACAGGTGCAGACTACTAAAGTTATACACGAATAATAAAACACGAATTACATAACACAAATTATAAAACACGAATTGCACGAATTAAGAAGCAACTTTAGGGATCCTCTGATTCAACGCTTGCCTTTTTCATTTACACAACTGCTTACAAACTTCATCTCACGCAAACGTTTTACATTGGCTTTTGCCACTTATAACAAATACTCTTTGTATTTTTCCATTTCATCTACTTAAAAAAAGATCACTATGCAGCAGCAACCAAATAGCCGTTATGCCATCATTATTCTCGGTATCTTATTTTTTGTATTTGGATTTATTACCTGGCTTAATGGTACCTTAATACCATTTTTAAAACTGGCCTGCCAGCTTGATAATGATATACAGGCTTTCTTTGTAACCTTTGCTTTTTACATGGCTTATTTCTTTCTCGCCATCCCATCTTCCATAATACTAAAAAAAACAGGGTTTAAAAATGGAATGGCATTGGGTCTGATAATTATGGCGGTTGGTTGCATTATTTTTATCCCTGCTGCCAATACCCGCACTTTTGGATTATTTCTTACTGGTTTGTTTGTACAAGGCATGGGCCTGGCTCTATTACAATCAGCCAGCAACCCCTATATCAGCATTATCGGACCTATTGAAAGTGCAGCACAACGCATCAGCATCATGGGTATCTGCAATAAAATTGCCGGCATGCTGAGCCCAATCATACTCGGTGCCCTGGTATTAAAAAATGCTGGCAAACTAAAGGATCAAATAACAGCCTCTACCAATGCCGCAGAAAAAGAAACTTTATTAAATGAATTGTCAGCAAGGATCATCACGCCTTATATCATCATGACGATAGTGCTTGTGTTGATAGCCATTATGATAAAGCGTTCCTCCCTCCCTGAAATTGAAACCGAAAAAGAAGATCCGACAGTAACAGGTACTGTCAAAAAAACAAGCATCCTCCAGTTTCCTCATTTGTTGCTGGGCGTGCTATGCCTGTTTTTATATGTTGGTGTTGAAGTAATGGCAGGCGATGCAATAGGTACTTATGGCAAGGAACTGGGTATGCCTTTGGATGAAACAAAATACTTCACCACCTTTACTTTGTTATCGATGCTGGCAGGATATATCATTGGGATATTTGCTATTCCAAAATATATTTCCCAGCAAAAAGCATTGGCAATTTCCGCTTTGCTGGGCATCTTGTTTTCCATAGCAGTTTTTGTATCCAACGGATATTGGGCTATTTCCTTTATTGCTTTACTCGGCCTGGCCAATGCATTAATGTGGCCTGCTATATTTCCTTTAGCCATAGCCGGTTTAGGAAAGTTTACAAAAACCGGAACTGCTTTATTGATCATGGGCATCGCAGGCGGGGCCTTACTTCCATTGCTATATACCACACTAAAAGATAAAGGTATTTTTTCCAATCATCTTTCTTTCCTTATCTGCCTGCTGCCCCCTTACTTGTACATTTTATATTATTCAGTAAAAGGATTTAAAGCAGGCAAAACAATTGCAGCAACCTAAATTAAAAGGTGTATTTCTTTTATTGGAAAAGTTAGAAAAAAACCTGTTGAATTATTACAGCATCAATAAATTGCTGCATACAGTAAAACTGAATATGGTATTCACTTTGCCATTGATAATTACACTCATAGATTTATCAAAATTCTGTACTTCTTTTATTTCAATTGAAGAGCCAATGCTTACGCCCAGCGAATCAAGGTACTTTAAAAAAGATGCATCATGATTGGTTACGCCGGCAAGTTTGTACTTCTTCTTTATTATCCCATCAGAAAGAGGAAGCGTTTTGTGAACCGGCAATTTACCATTGGCATCGGGTATAGGCTCACCATGTGGGTCAAACTGTGGGTTACCCAGCATTTTATCAATACGGTTAAAAAAAAGTTCCGATTGAATATGCTCTATCTGCTCGGCTATATCATGCACTTCTTCCCAGCCAAGCCCCATTACTTTAGATAAAAACAATTCGCTTAGCCTGTGTTTACGCAGTATATACAAAGCCGCCTTTCTGCCCTTTTCCGTAAGTTCAATAGCTTTATACTTTTCATATTTCAGCAGTTTTTTTTCAGCCAGTTTTTTTACCATGCTGTTTACCGTTGGCATTTTAATATCCAGTTGCTCAGCAATATCCTTTACTGCTATTTCCTGTTTATCCTGCGAAAGCCGGTAAAGTACTTTTAAATAGTTTTCTTCTGTTAACGATGCCATGCCACAAAATAAGCCAATAATAATAAACTCAAAAATATGAGTCCATTTCAATTGCCGCCAGCTTTTAGGCTGCCGGCCCTGTCAAAAGCAATGCTGACCACGGAAAAGCTTGCAAAAAACTGGCAACACCTGCGGCAAATTAAATGGCAACAAAAATTATTATTAAAATATTTTTGTTAGATGAAGCTAACTTTATACTTTTGCAATTAAAACAATAGGTGCATGAAGAAAATAATTTTACTTGGCCTTACTCTTGCAACGTTAAAAATACAGGCGCAAAACTTAACTATTACCGGTTATGTTAAAGATGCAGACAGCAGGGAAATAATAAGTTTTTGCAATGCAGTGATGGCTGATAACAGCACGGGTGCTAGCACAGATGCCAGTGGAAAATTTTTATTGCAGTTACCGGCCACCCGTAGCAAGGCTGCTATGATAGTTAGCTACCTGGGCTATAAGCCGGATACCATTTTGATTGATGGGAATAAAAAGGAATTTATTATTTACCTGCAGCCACTAACGGGTATAATGAACGAAGTGGTGGTAACGGGTATTTCAAGAGCAACTTTACTAAAAGAAAATCCTGTTGCCATCAGTATTGTATCAGGCAAATTAATTGATAGAACTATTGAATCAAATATTATAGATGCACTTGTAAAAAATGTTCCGGGATTGAATGGAGTAAAAACAGGCCCCAATATCTCCAAACCTTTTATCCGTGGCCTGGGGTATAATAGGGTACTTACTTTATACGATGGCATGCGGCAGGAAGGGCAGCAATGGGGCGATGAACATGGTATTGAAGTGGATGCCTACAATATAGACAAGGCCGAAGTAATTAAAGGGCCTGCCAGCCTGATGTTTGGCTCTGATGCTTTAGCCGGCGTGGTAAGCATGTTTCCATATTTGCCTGCAAAAAAAGATGGCAAACTTCACGGCAGGGTTATAAGTGAATACCAAAGCAATAATGGATTAACGGGCAATGGTTTCAGGCTGGGCTATAATAACGGTCATTGGTTAGGCGTGGTAAGGGGTTCATACCGCCTGGCAAAAAACTATTTCAATAGTATTGATGGCAGGGTGTATAATACTGGTTTTAAAGAAATCAATCTTGCCGCAACAGCAGGTTATACAACTGCAAAAGGTTACAGCAATTTCAATGCAACTTTATATGATAACCTGCAGGGCATACCTGATGGCAGCAGGGATTCGGTAACAAGAAAATTTACCCGTCAAATTTATGAGGGTGCAACGGATAATATTATCAACCGCCCCACAGTAGCTGACGGCGAACTGAATAGTTATACATTAAGCCCGCTGCACCAGCATATACAACATTACAGAATGTATACTAATAGTCATTACCAGTTGGGCAAAGGCGAAATAGATGCTACGCTTGGTTTTCAGCAAAATATAAGAAGGGAATACAATCATCCTTCAGCGGTGCAACAGGCAGGTTTGTTTGTGCGGCTTAATACTATTAACTACGGTGCAAGGTATGCTGCACCGGTATTTTCAAACATTGAAATAACTGTGGGTGTAAACGGCATGTATCAACATAATAAAACTAAAGATGCCACCGATTTTCCCATACCGGATTATCATTTGCTGGATGTGGGCAGTTTTTTATTTGCTAAATGGAAACACCATAATTTAATTGTGAGTGGTGGAATAAGATATGATACAAGAAGCGTAAAAGGGAATGATTTTTACGTGGGCGTTAACCAGGCAAATGGATTTAATAAACAATTTATTTTGCCGGATACTACAGGCGCAACGCTGCAGTTTCCTTTAATAAACAAAACCTATAACGGTACATCGCTCAGCCTTGGGTTTGCCTACCAGTTAACGGAACAAATAAGCCTGAAAGCCAATATGGCAAGGGGATACAGGAGCCCCACCATTACCGAAACAGCCTCCAACGGATTAGATCCCGGGGCACATATCATTTACCTTGGCAACAGAAATTTTGTACCAGAA
>JANYFT010000256.1 GCA_025359625.1 Ferruginibacter sp. | reverse complement strand
AAAATCACTGATTGTTAACCCAAGGCCATACCCCATTTCCTTTATGCCTGCTTCCTCAGATACATCTTTAAAAACAGGATGATTTTTGCCAGGCGAAATCCCTTCATTTCTATACAATTTATCAGCAGCAACAAAAGCACCCTTTCCATCCTGGGTTATTATATTGTTTGGCTCCTTTTGAAATACCTTATGATTCATCAAATACATATCGAGATCCCCATCCTTGTCATAATCAAAGAAAGCGGCTTGAGTAGAAAAGCTGGTATCATCCAACCCATAATCTTTTGCTTGTTCAGAAAATTTCAAATTGCCTTTATTGATAAAAAGAAGATTTCTTCTTTTTTCCGGATCATGTCCATGTGATACACAAACGTATATGTCACTTAGACCATCATTATTAATATCAACAACACTCACCCCTGTGCACCATTCATCTGTTGTTACACCTGCACTCTTTGTTACATCTTCAAATTCAAAATTTCCTTTATTGATATAGAGTTTAGAGCTAACCTGTCCGCCTGCAAAAAAAAGATCCTGTAGCCCATCATTATTGAAATCTCCTGCACCAACGCCAGCGCCAATATAGATGTATTGATCAACCAAAAAATTTACAGAATCATTTTCTGTGAGCTTGTTGTTGAAATCAATATTTGTGTGAGATGCTTTCATTAAAGTAAAATGAAAATCATCATTAGTGCCAGCTGTGTTAGTGCTGCAACTATAAAATATAAACAATAAAAGTGCTGCAAAAATTGATCTTGATAATTTCATAATACTGCGTGCTCTGTTTAGCGTGATCGTTATAAGAATAGTAATTGATTTTTGAATAATTTTAGTACCGTTTTACTAAAACAATCATTTCAATATTAAGGTTTTTTGGGGGCCATCTGTAACGCTATGTGAATCTTATGTGGCGTCGCACTCTTGTGCTGTAACAATTCTATTGAGCAAAAACAACCGTGCAAAGAAACGAAATTAATAATACACAAATCCTGTTCTTTGCTGTCTTACACACTCAGCATCTTTGTGTGAAAGTTGCTGCATAAAGTTTTCTCAGTACAAGAGTGCGACGCAAGGAACGAGCAGTAAAGTATAAAATGCCCGGGTCATTAATTGTATTAAAAATAGATTTGTTCAACTACTGGTTATTTAATTTTTTGTAAAACCCACTCACCTGCTTTTGTTCCCGTTTGCTGACCATTTGTAATAGCGTCCATAAAATGAATACCGCCGTAGAATCTTGACACGCCTGCTTCTTCAGCTGCCTGCTTAAAAGAGTGAAAATCCCTGAAAGGTAACCCGTAAACAACTTCCACATTATCGGTGTAAGAAAAATTGTCGCCAAAATAATGAGTAAGGATTACAGCAGATGCAGCTGAAATAACAGAATGCCCGCTAAGGTATTCCGGAAACGGTGGTGTTTGCAATAGTGGCACCCATTGCGGGTCAATATATTTTCGGATGGCAGTCTCAGGACGAATCCGGTTGCTGCGGTATTTTTCATCCCAGCAACAAATAAAGGCATCCATTAAACCAACAGCAACAGAAGTATAAATTTGCAAAGTTTGTTCGAAGCTCTTATTCTTCTTAACACAGGCGATCCCTGAAATACCCATCCAATGCGCCCCTGGTGATATTTTTTTTAAGCCGTATTGAAGATGCCCGTCATCCTGTATGGCAAAGGGGTTACAATCCCAAAAAGCTGCTATTAAGCGGTGATTGTCTGACAGGTCATTTCTCGCTTTATAAACAGCTTCTGCCTGTGCATAAAAAGGTGAGCCTTTTGCGCCACTAAAAGCGATGGGCTGCGAAGGTTTAAATTGGGCAGAGGAGTCTAATGTAAACGGGCGTACCGTTTTAAAGTAGGGTTCTACCGCAGCCATAAAACCCGGTGGCGTTGGATACCAGTACCCTTCGTCTCTGCGGGCTGTGTACCTTGGCAGGTTGCTGATTTTATTGTACCCATCCGCTTTGGCATAAGCCAGTATCTGCTTGCTAACTACGGCCGCATAAAGTTTCGAATGAGCGATCACTTCATCATCAAATCCCAGCTTACTACAGGAGTCAATAAATTTTTGTTCAAACGAATCCATCAGAGGTCCTGACGGCTGCATTTTTTTTGCTGTTTCCATCATTGCAAGCAATGCGCTTAACTGATTAGAATAAGGTTGCTCTACTGATGGCTTTTCTATTTTAGGGTACCCGTTTAATTTGCCGTACATTGATTTAATTGCAGGATCATATTCTGAAACCACTTCATAACCAGCTAAACAGGTATAAGAAAAAAACCTTGCAGCCAATGGCGGATTCGTAATGTCCTGGAGCATAATATCCGTCATCATAGCAATGATCTTTGCCTGGTCTTTATTACTAAAAGCAGCGGGTTGTTTTTTTTGAGTACAAGAAGAAAAAAGCATCAATAAAAATGAAATCAATAAACAGGGATATAAAAAAAAACGGTTTTTATTATAGGATAAATTCACAAATCTTTTTTTCATCTTCAATCGTTTTAATAATAAAAGAAATCAGGAACATAACGCTTAATTGTACCCGGCTTACCTCGGCTGGTATGCCTTCACCGGTTGCTGGTTGATTCCAAACAATAAG
>JANYFT010000239.1 GCA_025359625.1 Ferruginibacter sp. | reverse complement strand
ATTATTTACGATATATCCAAACCCTGCAAATGATTTTATAACCATCGAATCAAAAGATAATTTTAAACAGGGTGATGAAGTACTGATATACGATATGCTAGGAAAAAAATTAAGTAAAACTGTTATCGGTGCCACAGGCAGCAATAAAATAAATGTTCCCCTCTCTGTTTTTATGTCAGGCGTATACGTGGCCACCATTATTTCAAACGGTTCAATAAAAAGCATAAAATTTGTAAAAAAATAAAACCGTTGTCGCCATAATGTTAAGTGTAAGTAAAATAATACCAACAAAGAATAACAAATACTTTATTTGCACATCATGTAATCAGTAAGAGTAAGGAAAATTTATCTTCCGGGCTGGGGAGAATTTCCGCCAGCGCAGGATTTAAACATTTAGGCAGTACCCTGGCTCAGCAACTGCACAATGTATTTACTACAAAAAACCCGGCTGCTTATTGCAACCGGGATTTTTTGCTTCCTTGTAAAATTGGTAAGCACGACTAATACGGATTAATTACCTTTCACGTCTTTTATCAAATCTTTTTTATCTTCATGCAGGTCCTTTCTGTCTTTCCCGATATCTTTTTTATCGGCTGTAATTTCTTTTACATCCTTGTTCCTGTCTTTCCTGTCTTCCTTTAAATCTTTTTTGGTATCCTTAATTTCTGCCTGGTCTGCTTTTGCATCTTTAAAGTCTTTTTGGAGAATATCTTCCCTGTGGTCTTTTCTTTCCTGCTTCAATTCTTTTTTGTCGGCTATAATATCTTTATTGTCCCTTTTGATGTCTTTGCGGTCGCTACGGATATCCCTTTTGTCACTGGCCATGTCCTTGCGGTCATGGTGCATATCTTTAAGATCGTGATGAACCTCATGTACCCTCGGTGCTCCGGCATGGTGGTGATTTTGTGCGGTGGCAGTGCCTGCTGCGCCAATAAAAACGGTGGCAATAAATAATAACTTGCTGGTCATAATGGTAATTTTTTTTATGAAATAATAATTTGTCTTTTGTATAGACGGTTGATTGTTTGGCGAGTTTAATTATTAATAAAAAATATTTTCTGTTTAATGCAACTCGCTGTTTTTTATTGCTGCTGCCTGCACAAGGGTAAAATAAATAAATGGTGGCATTAAACCTATGCCTTAAAATTGGTTCTATAGTTTTTGTATACCTTAATAATTTAAAACCACTATCCTTATTAATTTTTAACTGCATGCAAAAACTACTATTGGTTATTATTCTTTCTGCTACCTGTTTTTATAAAAGCTCAGCCCAGGATGATAAGCCAGCTGAAGACAGTATCGTACAAAGAAAAGAACACCATTCCTACTTTAAGGCACGGCTGGGATATTTATCCAACAATGTTTACAATGGCCGAAAGGATTCTTTAATAGTACCTTACCTAACGCCCACAGTGGAGTATTTTCATACATCAGGATTGTTTGCAAAAATATCTGCCAGCTACCTTGCAAGCAGTTATGCACAAAGGATAGATTTATATGAATTGGAAACAGGTTACCAATTTGAGCTGAATGATAGTTTTAGCGGCAGCATTAGTATCAGCAAACCGTTTTACAATAGTACAAGTGTATCTGTTCAGTCTGAAACAAAAGGCATGCTGAGCACAGGGTTTTCATGGAACATTGTCAATGCTGTTTCGTTAAATGTGGCCGCCAGTTATATATTCACAACCGGTTTGGCAGATAAGTCTTTTACTACCGGCCTCTCACATGAATTTGTGTTTGGAAAAAATAAGGAATGGAGTATAGAGCCGGCTGCAACGGTTAACTTCAGTACCCGTAATTATTATGAACAATATACAAAGAACCGCAGGTTAAAGACGGGTAAAATAAAAAACAGTAAAGATTCTACCGTTACCAATACAGGCAACCAAAGAGTGGTGGTGACCACTACCATCACTACACTAAATGCCAATAAGCTTTCCATGATGGATAGTGAATTGTCGTTGTCGTTGTACTTCGATACTGGCAAATGGTCTTTGTTTGCAACACCCATTTTTGCAATACCAATCAATGCTGCCACTTATGTAACCACCGCTACCACTGACAAAACATTGCTCAATGGTACTACCACACACAATACCCGTTCAGTGAATTCCACAGAAAAAATCGGCAGCACATTTTATATAGAAGCAGGGGTTAGTTACAGGTTTTGATGATACAAGGGGATGTTTTATCCTCTTTTTTTGCAGGGTAGTGCCGTTAATAGATTACCTAAAAATATGCAGGTGCAAAAAAAGCTTTGCTTTCGTGGTTGTTCACCACCGGCACATAGTAAAAAAATTGAAGGTGATGATTGCTTACACCGATTGGCCGCACTATTCCCATGCGCCAATGCAAACATTTATTAATTGGAAGACTTGCTTGCGCCAGACGGGGAAAAATACTGTCAATTTCTTTTGATGGTTGATTTTTATAGGCGGCAAAATTATTGTAACAACAGAAGAAAAATAAATTGTTTTATTACTGTTTTAATTTTCATTTGCAATATAAGGCCCGCTGTTTCTCCCCAACCCCATTTAGGCATTGGTTCTTCAGGCAGCATTGGATTAGTAGTTAATTGAGAATTAATAATAGCAATACGGGTTTGTCATGTCCTTTTCGTAGCATACTTCCAGCTACGTAATAGTTATAAAAAAGTAACAGGTAATAATTCGTCAATTTGATTTTGTTTTATCAGTGTTAACATCCAGTAAACGACATGCAGGTATTTTGTCTTATACATTTGCATTTCAATGAAAAGATTTCTCACATTTATTTTGTTAATCTGTCACATGAACGCATCCATGTTTCTCCCGCAGATTTCGGAAGACGATGTGTTTGATGCCAACGGTAAACAATTGGATGATGTTAATAGCGTGATAGAATATTTCCAGGTGGCTTTAGGTTGTGATCACCATGTGGATGATGAGGATGATGACAATGGTCAAAATTTTCATCTTGTAAAAAATGTTGAATACAATTTTCAACAAATGTTTTTTCCTATAAAATTAGTAGTAGTTGCATCAACTACCTCTCCTGCTTTTTATCACAAGAACGCAGAAAGTTTTCAATCAATCGCTTTAGATATTATTATTCCTCCGCCCGACTTATCATAAGTTATCATTACAACCCTTTTTTCATTTACAGGTTTTAATGATAAGGGCTTCATCTTGTCTATGCAAGTAAGTAATGCTCTTATAGAGTATGCCTGTATTAAAGTATTCTTAAACCATCTTTAACATGAACCATAAAAGACAATGGCTAACCAGCCTGTTGGTTATGCTGTTATTTTGCAGCCTGCGCTCGCATGCACAAGATACATTACGCATAACCTTGCCGGAAGCAGAAAAGCAATTTCTTCAAAAAAACTTAGACCTGCTTGCAGAAAAATACAATATTGACATTGCAAGGGCTCAAGTGATTCAGGCCAAATTGTATAGCAATCCCAACTTTTCATTTAACGGCAATATTTACAATCCGCAGAATAAAAAAATCGTTGATGTAAGCAATAAAACAGGAGAGTACATAGTTGGTTTGCAGCAATTGATAAGGGTGGCAGGCAAACGTAACAAAGAAATCAATCTGGCTGAAACAGTTACGCTCATTAGTGAAAATCGCTTTTTTAACCTGTTGCGTACGCTGCGTTTTTCACTAAGAAGTAGTTTTTACAATGTTTATTATTTACAAAATTCTATCAATGCCTACAACAATCAGATTGCCTCTTTAGAAAGCTTGAGTGCGTCTTATGAAGCGTTAAAAATAAAAGGTGTTGTTACCCTCAAAGATGCCATTCGCATTAAGTCTTTGCTATACAGCTTAAAAGCAGAGCAAAACGGATTACAAAATCAGTTAAACGATGTAGAAGCAGAATTAAAAATATTGTTACAGGACAATAAAACCTGGTTTGTTCCTGCTGTAGAAAAAAATGATGCGCTGGCAGTTTCCTTCAAACAAATGAATTTGCCAAATTTAGTTGATACAGCATATCAGAACAGGTTCGATTTAAAACTTGCCCAAAGTAACCTCTTGTATAACCAGCAAAATCTGGCTTTACAAAAAGCAATGGCAAGGCCTGACGTCACACTAGGCGCCCAGTTTGATAAACGCGGAAGTTTTGTAGACGATGCTTCTTTCTTTAATGTCGCCATCGATCTGCCATTTTTTAACCGCAATCAGGGCAATATCAAAGTTGCAAAAATCAGCATTGATCAGAGTAAAGTTATATTGAACCAGCAAAGATTAACAGTAGAAAACGAGGTACAATCGGCGTATACCAAAGCATTGAATACAGATAAAATGCTGCAATCAATTGATCCAGGATTCAGGGATGAATTTGAAAATTTATTAAAGGCTGTTTCGGAAAATTTTCAAAAGAAAAATATCAGTTTGATTGAGTTTACAGACTTCAATGAATCTTACAAGAATAATATTTTACAAATTAATGAGTTGCAAAATCAAAAAATGCAGGCAATAGAAACCCTGAATTTTACCGTCGGTAAAACCATCTTAAACAATTAATTCAATACAATGAAAGCACTAATTATTTCTGCATTTATTACTCTTTCCATTTTTTTTATATCCTGTGGCGTCCACAAGGAGGAGGCTGTTGCCGATATGCCGGCCATATCAGACAGCACCGTCAAAAACATACAAACAGCGCCGGCTGTGGTAGAAGACGCAAGTGATATCATAAAACTGAATGGTAAAATTGCAGCGAACGAAAACAAACAGGCCAAAGTATTTTCCCTGGTAAGTGGCCGGGTGACTGCCTTAAAAGTTGAACTGGGAGACTTTGTACACAAAGGCCAGGTATTAGCCATTATAAAAAGTACAGAAGTGGCCGGATACACCAACGATTTATCAAATGCGGCATCAAATGTTACGATGGCAAAAAAAGCCATGGAAACAAGCAAGGATTTATACGAAAGTAAACTGGCCACCGAACAGGATTACCTCACTGCAAAAATTACTTACAATAAAGCATTGTCTGAATTAAATAGGGTAAAAGAAGTGTCTGCTATTACAGGCGGCAAAAGTTCAGCTTACACAGTCACTGCACCTCTAAACGGATTTATTATAGAAAAGAATATCACCAATGCTTCTGAAGTAAGAGCTGATAACAACACCGATTTATTTGCCATAGCAGATTTATCTAACGTTTGGGTAATGGCGAATGTGTATGAAGCGGATATGGATAACATTCATTTGGGTGATATGGTTAAAGTGAATACGCTCGCAAACCCAGCGAAGGAATATGCTGGCAAAATAGACAAAATATACAACGTGCTTGACCCTGCAACCAGAACGATGAAAGTGCGCATTAGCATGGATAACCCCGGCACTGTTTTAAAGCCTGAAATGTTTGCCACGGTTACGGTAAATGTAAAAGGAAAAACAAGCCGGATTTCCATTCCAGCGCAGGCCATAGTAATGGATAACAGTAAAAACTATGTAGTGGTAAAAAAAGATAATAAACTGGAAGTGCAGGAAATTAACCTGTTACGGCGGATTGATAACAAAGCTTACATCTCCGGCCTAAAGGCAGGTACGCAGGTTGTTACTAACTCGCAGGTATTCCTTTACCAGGCATTGATCACCAAATAATCTACCACACTATGTTGAAAGCCATCAAAAAAGTCATCGCTTTTTCTTTAAAAAATAAGCTGTTTATATTCTTTGCTACCATCGCATTAATCATCTGGGGTGTTATATCATTTAGAAATATTCCGATTGAAGCTTTTCCGGATGTTACCAATACACAAATTACCATCATCACGCAGTGGCCTGGCCGCAGCGGCGAAGAAGTGGAAAAATTTGTTACTATACCGATTGAAGTAGCCATGAATCCGATCCAGAAAAAAACATCAGTGCGGTCTACCACAGTGTTTGGATTGTCGGTTGTAAAAATAATTTTTGAAGACGATGTGGACGATGCCTTTGCAAGGCAACAGGTAAACAATATGCTGCGTGATATTGATTTGCCCGAAAATGCAGCGCCTAATATTCAACCCCCTACAGGACCTACCGGTGAGATATTCCGTTATACTTTAACCAGCAATTCCAAAACAGTAAAAGAATTAAAGACACTTCAAGACTGGGTGATTGAGCGGCAATTTCTTGGCGTGGCAGGTGTAGGCGATGTGGTAAGTTTTGGTGGCGAAGTAAAAACCTATGAAATAAAAGTAAATCCCTTAAAGCTGGCGTCTTACGGCATTACGCCACTGGATGTATATACGGCTGCAGCTAAAAGTAATATTAATGTAGGGGGCGATGTTATAGTGGACAATTCTCAATCCTATGTTGTAAGGGGCATCGGATTACTAAATAACGTCGAAGAAATCGGCAACATTATTGTAACCAATATCAACGGAACACCAATACTGGTAAAAGATGTAGCGGATGTGGATATTTCGCAGCTGCCCCGGTTGGGACAGGTAGGCAGAGATGCTCAAAATGATGTGGTAGAAGGTATCATCGTAATGCGGAAAGGAGAAAATCCCAGCGACGTCATTAAACGGGTGCAGGCAAAAATTACTTATCTGAACGAAAAAATATTACCGGTTGATGTTAAAATCAACACGTTTTATAACCGCGACGACCTGATTGATTTTGCAACCGAAACTGTGCTGCACAATATGCTGGAAGGAATCATTTTCGTTACCGTAATTGTATTTCTTTTCATGGCCGATTGGCGGACTACCGTTATAGTGGCGATCGTTATTCCTCTGGCTCTGCTGTTTGCATTTATCTGTTTAACTTTAAAAGGAATGAGCGCCAACCTGCTTTCGATGGGAGCGATCGATTTCGGTATTATCATAGATGGAGCGGTGGTAATGGTAGAAGGTATTTTTGTGATCCTGGATCGCAGATCACATGAAGTTGGTATGAAACGTTTCAACTTGCTGTCTAAATTGGGTATTATAAAAAATACTGGCGGCGAACTGGGTAAAGCGATTTTCTTCAGTAAGCTAATTATAATCGCCGCGTTGTTGCCGATCTTTTCTTTCCAGAAGGTTGAAGGCAAAATGTTTTCACCACTAGCCTGGACACTTGGTTTTGCATTATTGGGAGCATTGCTTTTAACGCTCACACTTGTACCGTTACTCAGCAGTATTTTGTTACGCAAAAACGTAAAGGAAAAACACAATCCTTTTACCGAAGCCTTAACTACCGGAATTATGAAAATGTTTTCCTGGACTTATCACCATAAGCGTATATCCTTACTTATAGCAGGCGCATTGGTAGTGGTAGGATTATTCTTCTTTAAATTCTTGGGAACTGAATTTTTACCTGAACTGGATGAAGGAGCTATTTACATAAGGGCTACATGCCCGCTCAGTGTTTCGCTGGACGATTCACGTGATATTGCCAACAAGATGCGGGGACTTATACGTCAATTTCCTGAAGTAAAACAAGTGATGTCGCAAACCGGCCGCCCCAATGATGGAACTGATGCTACAGGCTTTTACAACATCGAATTTCATGTGGATATTTATCCTAAAAAGGAATGGAAAAGCGGTCTTTCAAAAGAGCAGCTGGTAAATGCAATGCAAAGAAAACTGGCGGTATTTCCCGGTATTGATTTAAACTTTTCGCAGCCCATTATGGATAATGTGGAAGAAGCCGTGTCGGGTGTAAAAGGATCACTGGTAGTGAAGATTTACGGCGATACCTTATCCTACACCGAACAAAAAGCCAACGAGGTATACGCTGTAATGAAGGTTATAAAAGGCGTTGAAGATTTGGGTGTAATCAGGAATATTGGTCAGCCGGAACTGAGGATAGATCTTGACCAGAATAAAATGGCATTGTACGGTATAACCACCGCAGATGCCAACGCGATCATTGAAATGGCGATTGGGGGAAAAGCCATTTCGCAAATCTATGAAGGTGAAAAAAAGTTTCAGCTGCGTCTGCGATATAAAGGAGGGTATCGCGACAATGCAGAAGCCATAAGTAATTTAATGGTGCCCACCCTACGCGGATCACAGATTCCGATCAAAAGTATAGCCACCATTCAGCGGCTTACCGGGCCCAGTATCATTTTTAGGGATGATAACCGGAGATACAGTGCAGTGAAGTTTTCTGTTCGTGGCCGCGACATGGGTAGTACGATAGCCGAGGCGCAAAGTAAAGTAGATAAAGTTGTACACTTGGATAAGGGCTATGAAATGCAGTGGGCCGGTGATTTTGAAAACCAGCAAAGGGCCAGCAAACGGCTGGGCCAGGTAGTCCCTATTAGTTTGTTGCTAATATTTTTAATATTGTTCATCATGTTTGGCAATGTAAAGGATGCTGGCATGGTATTGTTGAACGTGCCTTTTGCCATTATCGGTGGTATCGCAGCGTTGTTATTAACTGGAACCAATTTCAGTATCTCTGCCGGTATTGGCTTTATTGCCTTATTTGGTATTTGTATACAAAATGGTGTCATTCTCATAACTGTTTTTAAAAACAATCTGCAAAAGATTAAAAGAAGTGAATTCACTCATCACTCACTGGAAACAGCAATTATTGAGGGCGTAAAAACAAGGGTAAGACCGGTTGTGATGACGGCACTGATGGCTGCCATTGGGCTGATGCCTGCTGCCCTATCGCATGGTATCGGATCGGAAACTTCCAAACCACTGGCTATTGTGGTAATTGGTGGTTTGATTACTGCTACTGTGCTAACGTTGCTGGTGTTTCCATTGTTCTTTTATTTGGGATATAAAAAATTAGGCCAGGAGATGGATTAATTCCATATGCAGGATAGAACGCCGGTATTTCATCCTGCATATTTTTTATGTTAACGCTAAAATATATAAAAATATTTTATTATTCATCTGCTTAAAACCATTGTATGCATAGGATTAAAACACGGGGCCTGCAAAACCTGGTTGCCCAAAACATAGTTGAACTGCGAAAGAAAAAAAACATTTTACAAAAAGACCTGGCCACTCAACTGGGTATAAAAACAAAAGAACTTTCCCTGATTGAAAACGGATATTTTGATCTGCCATTGTCCATGCTGGAAAAACTGGCAGTGGTATTTAAAGTTCCTGTGGAGATTTTTTTGTTGCCATTAACACCGAACGAGAGGCCGGATGATCATTTTATTGACAAGGCCAAACTACTTGATACCATTGATAAAAATAAAATGCAGTTTGTGCTAAATCTGATGGATATATTTATTGACCATAAATTAGAGCCGCTAATTTTACATTAAAACATCCTTCATAACCTTTTGTATTAAATCAGATATCCTAAGTATAAGTTCCGTCTTCTAAAACAACAACCGAAATATGGAGGAGAAAGAAGGTTCAGAGCTAGAAATAATATAGAGCAGAGTTATATTTTTTGTTACTTAACCCTTGCTGCTCCTAATACTAAATAGATTGCGAGTTTTTAGTTTCTACATTGGGAGTCTACAAGTGAAAGTAATGTAGCAGAGTAGAATAGAAATACATCTATTGAAAAAAGTCTATAAAAAAACCATAATTATGTAGGAGTTATTTAGTCAATGGATTTGGGACAACGGAAGTGAAGTGTAAAGCTTTCAAAAGTTCAATAATAGAAATTACAATTTGTTTAAAGAATATGAAAAAAAATTGTCAGTATACAGAAACTTTTTTATTCCATTCAAAACGCAGACATTTAGCAAATTAAAAGTTCCGTCAATATTTGTTTTGATAAATTCTGCTTTTGGATAATTGAGTTCGTAATGTTTACCATGAATAGACGCCGTATGAATAATTGCATCAATGCCGGTAGTTACTTTATTTACTTTATCTATATCTCTAATGTCAATCAATTTGTTAGTGGTTGATGAACTGATAACATCAATTCCTGTAACATTATATTTTCTGACTTTTAAGTGTTCTACCAATTTTCTGCCTAATTGCCCTGATGAACCTGTGATCAATATTTCATCATTTTTTTGGACTGTGTTCTGTTAATTTGATGATACATAGTTTTTAGCATAGGGCTTGCGACAACGCCCAACGAGCCAAGCGTGGCAGTGTTGAAATTTAAAAACCCCCAACTCAAAGTAACCTCTATCTATTTATTTGTGAGAATAATTTTATCCGCAAAGGATACCCAAACAGATTTACCGTATCCAATATTATTTATCCTGGCTAATGTGATATTGTTTGGCTTTAGTAAGATGTTCATCATCTAATTGTATAAAAGGCTTTCCGCAGCCCGTTGTAAGTAGTTGAGAAATGCTTTGTAAGGTTTGGTTCCACCCTTGTTCACAAACGGCCCAACATTCAACTTCCGGTGTTAACCCAATGTGACTGTGGGTAAGCGTTGAACCGGTGTCATTAGGGGATATTTCCCAAATAATCTTGTTTCCAACCCACTCTGACGGGTTTTTTATCGGCTTCATCCCCGGGGGCATTTCTATATGCTGATCTATGCATAACCACTCAACCAGCTTATCTGCTACAACATTAGTTATCCTAATAGTTTTAAAGGTGGGTCCAAACCGCACAGTAAATTCATCTTCTTTATTTTTAGCTTCACCATGAAAATCTCTTGACCACCATTCGGGTATGCGTTGGGTAATTGCTTCAAATATTTCGTGCGGCGCAGAAGTTACTGTAATGCTGTTTTGATAATTATCCTTTTCAAGGTATTTGCTTAAAGAGTTATTAATAATTTCATTCCAGCCTTCTTCAAAATTATGGATGGCAAAATCCTTATTTTCTATTGGAAATGTTTCTATTCCCTGATGTGTTAGTTTAAGCAAAGTTTTATTGTTTTGTTCAAACAGTTCAAAAGTTACAAACGAAATTCCCGTATATCCGTCATAACACCAACTATAGGAGAGTTTCTTGTTGGGAATAACTTCCGTTATTTCACATAAATGTAAATACTGAACAGCGTTATCGTGGCCTCCTGTAAATTTAAATTTAAAACCAACTTCAGCCTTAAATTCTTCAAGGTTAAAATACCAGTTTTTCATTTCGTTTTTGTCTGTAAGTGCTTTCCAAACTTTTGTTGGTGATACATTAAAAAGACGTTCTAAAATAATTAATTGCTTGTCCATAATTTTTTATTTACTTTTTTTTATTTTTTTATTTTGTTTAGTTAAATGCAGTTCAAGTGCATCTAATTTGTTTGTCCAAAAAGTTTTGTATTGTTCTACCCATTTCGAAACTTCATTAAGAGTTGCCAACTGAGCTATACAATATCTTTCTCTGCCCTCCTGCTTTATTTCTATTAGTCCACACTCTGTCAAAATCTTTATATGTTTAGAAATTGCCGGCCGGCTTATACCAAAATTGTCGGCAATAGAATTTAAGTTTAAAGCTTGACGAGAAATAAGATTAATTATTTCTCTTCTTGTTGGATCTGCAATTGCCTGGAATACGTCTCGCCTCATTTTATTTTTTTAATTAAGTAACCAATCGGTTACAAATATAAATGTAATCGATCAGTTACACAAATTTATGTTATTTAATTTTTTGTACAGTTATGCAGAACAATTTGTTTGTTGCATACGTCCCCCCATTTGTATATCCTCGTCTTTGTTGGTATTGTTACTATAACTGTTGAGCTATGAAATGTTTTTGGTAAAACATTTTCTTTACTGCTTTGCATCTCGGCAGTAAAGCAGAATGATATTGTAGATAAGATTTTCCTTAAATCCTGCGTAAATTTTATTGGCCTTGTCAGTGGATTCTGTGGATGGTGTAGACACCTCCACCCAAAGTAGAAGGCCCACCAACTTGTAGCAAAATTAATTAGCTTGCTAACTTAAAGAGTATTACAAAGCTATACGTGGCCGGAGAGGAAACTGTACCACGGTAGGTTGGGATTTTCTGAAATGAAAGCTATACCAACCACGCAAAAAGCTGATAAATAATTTGCCGCCGCTGCTGAAGGTCAAGTCATACTTGCAAATGCACTTGTTAGAAATTTTTTTATTGTTTAGAAATATTCTTCTTTATTTCTTTTATCATTATTCTAGATTGAAGTCTTAACTCAACCAGGTCCATCACAATTCTTGAAAGTTGCCTTAGCATAGAAGATTCTCTGGCATCTAATTTTCTTGGAATTACATCAATTATACAGAAAGTACCTAAATTATATCCATCCAGTGATTTTAAAGTAGCGGCTGCATAAAATTGTAATCCCATCAATCCGGCAACTAAGGGATTTGCAAGTGTACGTGGATCTATTCTCGCATTTTCAACAATATAAATATCATCCGACATTATTGCAGAACTGCATAAACCCGGATCTCTTGGAATTTCTTCAACATCAATTCCGTATGAAGATTTGAACCAAATTCTATCAGTATCTACTAGTGTGATGATGGCAATAGGAACATTAAAAATTTTCGCAGCTAATGAAGTGATTTCATCAAAGTCTCCGTCAGCTGGTGTATCCAGAATTTCGTATTTATGTAAATTTTCTAATCTTTTAATTTCTATTGTTTGGTTCATAATGTAAAGGTATAAAGAATTAAGATTGGGCAGATTTTTTTCAATAAGCTTGTGTTTGGATATTTATTTCCGCCTGCCTGCATTGGGTCGTCAGGTTTTGTGAAGGTGTGGTTGCCTTTGTCGGTAGTTTCCTCTCTGTATAATATTTTTAAAATTCTAATTACCCAGGTTGGTCTTATTGACCTAATATGCAAAGCAACGAACTACGTTAATATTAGCTATATATGAGCATGTTTTTCTGTTGTTGGCAAAAAGACCAATAATACCCTTTAGTTTATTTGCCTCTTTTTTATGGGAACCAAACAAAGGCAATGTCTCACGGCAAACAAACAAAGCTTCACTGCAGCGAAACAAAGCCCTTTTGCAACGAGACATAGCCTCACTGCAACGAGACAAAGCCTCACTGCAACGAGGCAAAGCCTTTTGTCTGTGAAGCAAAGCAAGGGTTAAATAGTCGGCATTAACAAGCAATGGCCCTGCACCGTTATAAGCAGGAACACCTAAATCTTCAAAAGCTTTGGCCGTATTTAAAACACTTTCGCGGCTTTTAAAATTGATGGAGGAAAAATTTACTTCAAGGGCAGGTATGGCATTGCTGCCTAATGCACTTTTAAAAAATTCCCTGTGGGCAATTTCATGATCTCTTATCTGTTTTAGATAAAACATCCCCATAGATTTTGCATCAAACGGTGTTAATAAAACCTGTGTGTAAAATGCCGCTTCTAATTGTTCAGGAGCATAAGCGTAATTTAAAACACCAATGTCTCCGCTTCCCAAATTAACGCCTTCATCCATCATGATCATATTTTTTACAGGATGATGCAATGGAAGCCAGTAATGCTGTGGAAGTACCTACATATCCCAAAAATTTCTTCGGGATACTGAAGGGCTAAAATCGTCAATTAGCGCTGCAACTGGATTTTGCAATTGTTTCTTTGTTTGCAATTTGATAATTTTTTTGTTTAAAAATTTAGTTAATTGGCATAACACAGAATGGCAGCTTTTTTTTGTGGCCAAAGTGAGGGCAAACACCAGGTTCGAATATTCAGTGGTTATTTGCAATTACGAAAACAATTTTAACATGGATATATAATTTTGCAACTTTTTTTAAATGTCCAAAAAGCATACCCGATTGATTTATTTGATGTTGAACAACTAGTAAGAACTTTGGTAATAAAACAGTAATAAATTAAGATTGGCATATAAATAATTTGTGGGTCAGGTTGATTGTTAAGCATGTTTATTGAAAATGATGGGAAGATAAAATCCCTATTGTTTCTTATTGCTGGGGAATATTATATACATAGTAATTAACTTTTGATACATTTTTTTTGGCTCATGTTTTGAATACCCTTATTATTTGACACAAATGATTTTTATCAAGTTGAAATTTGTTTGTAATTATAAACACCTATTTGAAGGTGCACGGTACCCTTATTAAATTGACTCGTATTTAAGAATGTTTTTATTTATTTTAAACCGGCAACGCCAGCCATGCTGGAAAAGCCACAAACTTTTAAGCATGAAAAAATTAATAATTATGGCTATTGCATTTACCTTAAGCGGTAGTGTATTTGCGCAGGAGAAAATGGAAAAAAAGATGGATCACAAAATGGATCATAAGATGGGTATGAAGAAGGATTGCGTGATGATGAAAGATGGAAAAATGATGATGATGAAGGACGGGAAAATGGCGGAAATGGATAACGATATGACCATGAGCGATGGTACTGTGTGTATGAAGGATGGAACCTGTAAAATGAAAAATGGCAAAACCATGATGATGAAAGAAGGGGATAAGTGTTATATGAATGGTAAGATGGGAAAGATGAAAATGAATAAAATGGATCACAAAATGTAAGTGCAAATATTGTTGGTTTAAAAATCTATTTTCATTAAACAAATGCCCGGGATATTTTTATAGAAATATAAAAATTATTCCGGGCATTTGTTTTGATATTTGCAACAGGTGGCATCTCAGGCATACCCAATATCCGTAACAGATATTAATAAGCTGCGCCAAAAATGAGTTTGCCTGCTATGTTGGTAGACACACTAATTTTTTAAACTTAAACTCGTTTGTATGAAAAAGATTATTATGTACACAATGTTGCTTTGTTACCGCAGTTTCTCTTAGTCAACAAAGTAATCCCATTGAGCCATTATCCCGGCAAGACTATTTAAAAAAAAGTAAAAGCCAAAAGACAGTTGCCTGGGTTTTATTAGGAGCCTTACCTTTATTGACAGTTACAGGTCTTTTAATTGGCAACCGTCAGGAATCCAGTTTTGATAATGCAGCCACTGGTGCGGTTTTCGCCGGTATCGGCGTTCTTTCAGCTATTGGCAGCATCCCTCTTTTTATTGCTTCAAAACGAAATAAAAGAAAAGCAATGAACGCTTCTTCATATTTCAAGATTGAAAAAACTGAGACAATTCAACAGACTGGAATAAGTTTCAGTTCTTTTCCTGCCATATCAATAAAACTAAATTTGTAGCGCACCTTAGAGCAATATTCTCTGCCGGAGAATATAATTTTAGCTTTAGTTGTTGCCATCATCATTTGTTTATAAATCAGCAGTAATTACGTCAAACGTTTTTTAAATGCCATGACATCGCCTAACCATAGACCGTTATCTGCAAATGGTATTGGCCTTAAATTCTCTTTGCAATGATTAAAGAATATTAAAGTGCACTTGGCTTATAAAGATGGTGAAAGTAGCCTGGCTAATTTTTCTGGAAGCTGGGTAAGTAAAGATCGTTTATACCATTCCTCTGCATTTAATTTTTCAGCATCTTTTAGATCTTCAAAAAAAACCTTTCTCAATTTCTCTCCAAAAGTGGCGTCATAAATAATAACATTCACTTCAAAGTTCAATTCAAAACTGCGGTGATCCATGTTTGCAGTGCCTACCATGCACAATACACCATCTGTCACCAGTGTTTTTGCATGTACAAATCCTTTATTGTAAACATAAATTTCTACTCCTGCAATTAAAAGGTCTTTGTAGTTGGCTTTAGATGCGGCATTCACCAGTTTTGAATCGCATTTGCCTGGTACTAATAATTTTACGGACAGGCCGCTTTGTGCCGCTATCCGGAGTGCATACACTACAGCATCTCCAGGAATAAAATAAGGTGTGGTTATAAGGATTTCTTTTTTTGCAAGATAAATGGCCTGCAATACTGAAAACAAAATAGAAGGCTGCACTGCATCAGGGCCGCTGGCTGCTATTTGAACCATTGTATCTTCTTTAATGCCAGCATCATGGCCAAAAAAAGCCGCTTCGGGTTTTATCTTTTCGCCGCAACAAAAATTCCAGTCGGTAATAAAAATATATTGAAGATAATATACCCCGGGGCCGTCAATGCGAAGATGTGTATCACGCCAATACAACTTGCGTTGGTTATTATTAATGTACTTATCACTTACGTTTATTCCACCTGTAAAGCCTGTAATGCCATCAATGATCACTATCTTTCTATGGTTGCGGTAATTGATACGATTGGCAAGTAAAAAAAAATGCACTTTTGAAAAAGGGAATATTTGAATCCCTGCATCAAACATTCTTTTTTCTAATTTTTTCCTTATAGCAGGGCTGCCAAAATCATCATAGATAAACCGCACTTTTACACCTTCCTTTGCTTTGCAGATAAGTACTTCAATTATTGCATTGCCAATTTCATCTTGTTCATAAATATAATACTCCAGGTGAATATGATGCTTTGCTTCACTAAGGCAAAGTAATAATTCAGGGAATTTTTCTTCACCGTTTAACAATAGCTTTACCCTGTTGTGACTTGTAATGGGGCTTTGCAAATCTTTTAGCAGCATGGCCGCCAGTTCTGCACTATCTTCCCCTGCATTGTTCACCAGGTGTACTATAGATGCTTTGTATGGCTCCACTTCTTTTTTTAACTGACTCAGCAATCTATCATTATCGCCCGCTTTTTTTATATATAATTTCTTTTTCCAGTAATTGATGCCGAACGCCAGGTAAAAAAGTATACCAATACCAGGCACAAATATGCAAAAGAAAAGATAGGCCAAGGCTTTGGTACTGCTATAAGTTTCAAAAATTATACGCAGGCAAACCATCAACAGTATAATTATATAACTGAGCAGGATAAGATAAGTCCAGTTCATTTTAATTGCTATGGTTTTAATTAGGCGTTACATGTTTTTAATCTAAACATCATTTGAAGCCAGGTAAATTATTTGGCTACTAAAATCCATAAGCTTTCAAAATATTAAGCACAAACTCATACAGAAAAATAAATGCAGTTTCACCATTCTTCGTTACAGGTGCCACCATCTATGCACATAGTAGTATCGCTAGGTCATATCTTAATCCATTGGCAATTTTATTTATTTTTTAAATGCTTTTTTTAACTCGTCTGCTGCAAACCCCTCAGCATCTTTCGCTTCCGGTATAACGGCAGCCATACCAAAAAACTCATGGGTAACACCTTTGTATAGTTTATAACTGGTAGCAACACCGGCCTTTTTAAAATTGCTTGCCAGCAACTCACCCTCACTTCGCAATGGATCATACTCAGCAGCAATAATAGTGGTTGCAGGTAGCCCTTTAAGGTTTGCCGTTACCAAAGATATCATTGGATTTTTACCATCTGCAGAGGTATTAAGGTATTTTTGAAAAAACCATTTCATCAACCCGGCGCTTAATGGTTTTGTGCTGTCGCTTTCTTTGTAAGATGGTGTTGAAAAATCATATCCCGCAATAGGGTACACCAATACTTCGTGTACCGGCAACTGAAATTTCTTGTCCCTAGCCATCATGCTTACTCCGGCTGCAAGATTACCACCAGCACTTTCACCAACCAGGGCAATTTGATTTGGATCACCTTTTATGGATGCCGCATTTTTTACAGTCCATTCATACGCAGCATAACAATCATTGTGCGCTGTTGGAAATTTATGTTCGGGTGCCTGCCGGTAAGCTACCGAAACAACTACGGCATCTACTTGTTCTGCCATGCCTTGCGCCGAAGCATTGTACGTATTTAAATCGGCAATTACCCAGCCACCCCCATGAAAATATACAATTACCGGGTAAACACTTTTGCCGGTTTTAGGCGTATAAATCCTCACATGGATTGTTCCGCCTGCCACAGTAATATCCTTGCCCGTTGTATCTGTATTATTTGCGGGCATTGCAATAGCATGGTCCTTCATAACACCCGTCGCAGCATCAGCAGGCGAAGGTTGTTTGCGTGCCTCAGGTGCAGATAAAGTTATTAAAGGAGGTGCACCAAAACTGCTTAATTTTTCAATCACTACCGCCATTGGGTCGGTCATGTTTTCACCCCAGGCTGGTTTGTTGCCCGCAGGTGTAAGTTTTAAAGGCTGATTTATTTTGTCAGCATTATTTGTTGTGGATATTTTAGCGCTACTATCTGTGGTAGTATTTTTATCAGTAGTGGAATTATTGCCACAAGAACTAAGCAATAACCATAAAGAAATGCCTGTTACAAGTGTTGTTTGAAGTATTCGATGTGTGTGCATATATTTTTGTTTATAAATACATTTCAATATATATGCCTAATATTTTTTTGGTACTGTATTTTGTACATTAGTGTATATCGTACTGGTGTAAAATGAGAAGCAATATGATAATTGTATGTGGGTGAATTTTTTATTTTACAATTGCTATGGCCATACCGTCATGTTCTTTGGCACCCACTGTTTGAAAAATAGTGGCTGTCACATCTGCACAGTTGGCTAAATACTCATTAAAACGTTTTACACCCGCTACCATTTCATCGGGACTTTCTTCCAGCAAAACTTTTCCTTCCCTTATTACATTGTCAGCAATGATCAATGTTCCGGGTCGTGATAGCTTTAAGGCCCATTGAAAATATTCAGTATAAGGTGGTTTATCTGCATCAATAAAAATCATATCAAACGGGCCTTCCCCTTCCAACTGCGGCAGTATGTCAATGGCCTTGCCTAACAAGATCTCAATTTTTGTTGCAAGCCCACAGCGGTTAAAATTTTGTTGCGCCACTTCCGCATGCTTACTGTCTATTTCCAGCGTTACGAGTTTGCCGTTTTCGGGCAATGCCCTTGCCATCCAGATGGAGCTGTAACCACCCAGTGTTCCCATTTCCAGAATCTTTTTGGCATTACACAATTTAGCGAGTAACTGCAAAAATTTTCCTTGGTTGGGCGAAATACTTATTTGTGGAATACCTGATTCAATAATGGATTGTTCAGTTGCCTTCAGGCAATCATCTTCATCATGAAAAAGCTGGCTGATGTATTGGTCTACTGATTCAAAAAGTTGTGGGTTCATTTGGCGGTTGATTAATTGATAAATAAGGAATGTGTCATTTCAAAGTTAGAAAAAAATATTATTGCATAGCTGATTTTTAAAATTTTGTATGTCAGTTTTCAGTCAGGTATCAGAGACGCTCAACATGCCTGAAACGCTCAATAGAAAGAATTGTGACATAAAAAAAGGGATCAAAATATAAAGAAGATCACTGCCATTTGAGAATGGAGAATCAGAAATGCCACTTTTTTAAAAGCATGGTAATAAGGAAACAAATATTACCTTTTATATTCCTTCTCTTATTTAATTCGTACTTCAAACAACATTACAATATGAAAAATAAAATCTCTACCATAAGAAACTAACAGAATTAAAACCAAATTATTAGGTAAGTTTACACTTCACTTTATTCAAAAATTAATGAACAAATTTATTGTTGTATTACTCTTTCTAACTCTATTTACGTGTGCATGTAAAAAGGGAAATTCCAATGGTGACGGAGGCAATGTTCCAGTTCCGACAGCAGGACTTCCAGCCGGAGCCAAGGATGGTGTAGCATTCATTAACAGCGGAAAATCAGCCATTATAACACTGTTTGCTCCTGGTAAAACCTCCCTTTCAGTAACCGGCGATTTTAATAGCTGGCAATCTGCGGCAATGAAAAAAACACCAGATGGAAATACCTGGTGGGTTCAAATTGATAACCTTAATGCTGACACCGAATATGCCTACCAGTTTTTAGTGGATGGCACTTTAAAAGTTGCTGATCCTTATTGCGAAAAAATATTGGACGCAAACAACGATCCTTATATTTCTGCGGCCACTTATCCAAATTTAAAAGCGTACCCAACCGGCAAAACAACCGGCATTGTTAGTGTGATGCAGGCTAACAAGCCAACCTACACCTGGCAAAGCACCAGCTTTGTACGCCCGGATAAAAACAACCTTGTTATTTACGAGTTGCTGGTACGTGATTTTACCAGTGATCATAATTATGCATCCACACTTCAGAAATTAGATTATTTAACGGGCCTTGGTATTAACGCAATAGAATTGATGCCGGTGAATGAATTTGAAGGAAACTTAAGCTGGGGTTATAATCCATCTTTTTATTTTGCACCTGATAAATATTATGGAACAAAAACAGCGCTGCAAAATTTTATTGATCAGTGCCATGGGAAGGGCATTGCGGTTATTATAGATATGGTGTTGAATCATTCTTTCGGTCAATCACCTATGGTGCAATTGTACTTTGACGGAAATAAACCAACAGCAAACAATCCTTGGTTTAATGTGGATGCCAAACACCCTTATAATGTGGGCTTCGATTTTAACCATGAAAGTGCAGCCACAAAATATTTCGCCAAAAATGTAATGAAATTCTGGATGCAGGAATACAAAATAGATGGTTTTCGTTTTGACCTTGCAAAAGGTTTTACGCAAAAAATATCGACTGAAGATGCATCCTTTGCTGCCTACGATGCAAGCCGCATAGCCATTTGGAAAGAGTACAACAATTTCATTAAGAGTGTTGATGCAGCTAACTTCTATGTTATACTGGAACATTTTGCTGATGCAAGTGAAGAAAAAGTGCTTGCTGAAGAGGGTATGATGCTTTGGAATAATGTAAACTATAACATGAACGAGGCCACCATGGGCTGGCTGGGTAAATCTGATTTTAGCTGGGGGTTTTATGGCAATCATGGATTTGGTAAATCAGAAAATTTGGTCGACTATATTGAAAGCCATGACGAGGAGCGCTTAAATTTTAAAAACATCAGTTTTGGAAATGCTTCAGGCACTTATTCTATTAAAGGCAATTTACCTGTCTCTTTAAAACGGGAGGAGATGGCTGCTGCATTTTTATTTGCTATGCCAGGCCCAAAAATGCTTTGGCAATTTGGAGAATTGGGATATGATATCTCTATTGATTACAATGGCAGGACTGGCGAAAAACCCATCAAATGGGATTACTTCGATGATGTAAACCGCAAAAATTTATATAACTCCTATGCGAAGTTCATTAAGCTAAAAAAGAACAATAACATTTTCAATTCCACCAGCAGCTATAATCTATCTAATGGTATAAAATATATTAAACTTACTGATGCCAATAATATAGTTATGGTAGTAGGAAATTTTGATGTCACCAGTCAAACAGCAAATATAGATTTTGGATTTGCAGGATTGTGGTATGATGCTGTGGGAAATTCTGTAAACCTTTCATCAGGCAATTATACAAACACCCTTGGCCCAGGAGAGTACCATATTTTTAGTAAGGTTGCTTTACAATAAATAATGAAAATGACGGCGCCAGTGGCGGGCTTACATTTCTATGGCTGGCAGGCATTTCCGGAAAAATGATATTTTACAGCAGTTGCCCATCAAACACCTGTAGGTTGGAAATTACGCAATGCCCAATGGTCTATCGTTAAGCGATGAAAGAGTAACTATGTCAAAGGCTTACAGTTGATTTATAAATAAGGGAGGCAGCTTATATTATTAAACCATTCATGTTAGCAATGCTTGCCTATTTTTGAGAAGTATTTTAATGCCGGCAGGTTAGTGTCCATGATCCATTCTTTAAAATAATTTACTAAAATAAAACTATCATGAGGATCAAAGCAAGCAAATTAATAACCTTCATTGTACTTTCATTCCTGGCATCAGCAACAGTAGCAGGTCAGGCAATTCCAGATTCAATCGCAAAAAGAATTGATAGCCTATTTACAAAATGGAATACAGAAAATAGCCCAGGATGTACTGTTGGTATTGTTAGCAATGATTCCCTTATTTATGCCAAAGGCTATGGCATTGCCAACCTGGAATACGCTATACCCAACAAGCCGGAAACCATATTTCACATGGCTTCTATTTCCAAACAATTCACCGCCTGGTCAATTATGTTATTGGCTACGCAGGGTAAACTTTCACTGGAAGATGATATCCGTAAATACCTGCCCTGGTTTCCTGACCTGAAAAAAAAGATCACCATCCGGAACCTTTTAAACCATACCAGCGGCATCAGGGATCAATGGCAATTGCTGGCCATATCCGGTACAAGATTAGATGATGTAATTACCCAGGAACAGATTGTAAAAATCCTTAGCAAACAGAAGGCGCTCAACTTTAATCCTGGTGAAAAATACAGTTATTCAAACAGCGGCTTTACTATGCTGGCAGAAATTGTGAAATCTGTTAGCGGTCAAACCCTCCGCAAATTTACCGACTCTGCCATCTTTAAGCCATTCGGGATGACCCATACACATTTTCATGATGACTATACGGAAATTGAAAAGAACCGTTCCTATTCTTATGACCGTACAGACAGTGCTCATTTTACAAACAGCATTTTAAGTTACTCCAATGCGGGTGCCACAAGTTTGTTTACCAACATACCCGATATGAGTAAATGGGTGATGCACTTTGATGATACCAAGCCCGCCAACCAGAAATTGATTGCTATGCTTACACAAAAGGCTAAACTGAATAGTGGGAAGGAATTGAGTTATGCCTGCGGTATTGCAGTGGATACCTACAAAGGCTGGCGGCAATATTCGCATGGCGGTGCAGATGCCGGTTACAGAACGTATCTATCTGTTTTTCCGGACCTTAAAATAGGGTTTATTGTTTTCAGTAATTTGGGAGATTTTGATGCCGGGGGTAAGGCCTATGCAATAGCCGATCTTTTTATAAAAGATACCCTGCAAAAAAAGGAAGCTGAAAAAAAAGAGCTGAGAGATAGCGCAGCAGCCGTTTTAAAAGATACGGCGCAATGGAAAAAATATACGGGTAATTATATTGGAGAAGATGGGTTGCCATTTAGCTTTGATATTAAACACAGGCAATTGTATTACCACATTTACGATGAAAGCAATTTTTTGATAAAAGATGCCAAAGATACTTTCTCTATTCCCGCTGCCGCCAATATTAAATTTGTGTTTGGCATAAAATCAAAAGATACCACTTGTGATGTGATTACACCCGACCAGGTATTTCACCTCACAAAATATGTAAAGGATACAAGCCAGCAGGATAAGACATTACAGGCATACACCGGTATCTATTATTGCCCTGAGCTGGATTGTAAGTATGGTATAATTTTGAAAGACCATCGTTTGATACTCACGAATGCAAAATACAGCGATGTCAAATTGACATTAGTTAATAAGGATCATTTAATAAATGACAACTGGTGGATCAATCATTTGATGATGCAAAGGGATAGCAAAAATATTATTACCGGCTTTGAAGTAAACTCTGGCAGGATCATGCATTTGAAATTTACTAAAATTGAATAGCCCCGGGCACTTTCGTAAATGCCCGTAACACTGCAGTCTGGAACTATCTTCCAATTTACCAGGAAAACTTTTGTTTAAAACATTTTAATGCTAAAAAATAAAAAATGAAAAAAGGATTGCTGTTTGTTTTGCTCGTTGCATCAGTTGCGCTAAGTGCAAAGTCTCAAACCGAACGATATGAAGTATATGCCATAAAATTTGCTTCAACCGCTCACGGGTTTCCCATTTCGGCCTGGGCTTACAAGGGGCCAGAAAAGGATAGTGTAAACATTGATTTTATGGTGTGGTTAATTAAGGGAACCAACGGAAAAAATATTTTGGTGGATGCTGGTTTTTTGAATGATATGGAAGAGGCAAAAGACTTTAGTGTTACTAATTATGTGCGGCCGGATTCTGTCTTATCAAAGCTGCAATTAAAGGCAGGCGATATTACTGATATCATTATTAGTCATCCGCATTGGGATCATATTGACGGCATTGATTTATTTCCCAATGCACAAGTATGGATGCAAAAAGAAGATTTTATTTATTTTGCAGTTACTGCCTGGCAAAAGGTTGGCAACAATGGTGGATTCAATAAAAGGGATGTACGGAAACTAATTGATTTAAACCTGGCCGGTAAATTAACACTGGTTGATGGGGATGATAAAGAAATAATACCCGGCATTAAAGTATATACCGGTTCAAGGCATACTTTCAACTCTCAATATGTTTTGGTGCAAACAGGTATCAACAAAATAATTCTTGCCTCAGACAATATTTGGATTTATTACAACCTGGAACATTTGTCACCAGCAGCAGCCGGTGGCACATTTGATGCTGCAGCCTATGTAAAAGCTATGCAGCGGATGAAAACCCAGGTATCGGATGTTAAGTATATCATTCCCGGACACGATGATAAGATATTTTCAATATTCCCTGTTGTTACAGATGGCGTGGTTAAAATAAAATGATTTTATCCTCTGTTCACCTACCTAAAAATGCCCGGTACATATTTCCTTCCTTGCCCTATCGACGGGGGATCGGGTAAATCTCCACTTGTTAAACAGGAATAGATTTTTGTTCCTGTACGGGCATAAAAAAAGTGTCCCCGTTTAAAAGGACACCCCTAATTATATTTTGTAGATGATTATTTTTTGATCGGATATTTACTGCTCACATTTTTTCGGTTTACTTTTTAAAACTGGTACCGTTGCTTGCTTTCTGATGTAAAAGTGCAGCAAATTGTTGCAGTATTTTTTATTATTCGTTCAATGTATAATCTTTTTCGACGAATGAGTAGAAATGTTCGTTTTGGTAAGAAGGGGCCCGGTAAAAATAGCTCAAAGAAAGGGCGGGGGTTGTGTGATTTTTTCTTCCTTATCAGCATAAAAAAAGTGTCCCCGTTTAAAAGGACACCCCTAATTATATTTTGTAGATGATTATTTT
>JANYFT010000228.1 GCA_025359625.1 Ferruginibacter sp. | reverse complement strand
CAGCCCAATCAAATGGTTTAAGACTTGTTTTTTCAAGGGTGGCCCTTGATATAAATATGTTGAAATTAAAATCGGTATTGTAAGTAAGGTCTTTTACAACACCTGTTACAGTGGTAAGAACCGTGTCATTAAAATACAATTCTTTTCCTACAATCTGGTCGGGTGTTAGTTGAGGAAAATACAAGGCTGCGGCAGAGGTTGTGAGTACCACTTGTGAAGGCGCCAGTAAAGATGTTTTGGCAGTACCTGCAACCCATGTATAATCAATCAGGGTAAAGTATCCTGAATCTGCGAACACTATATTTTTCTGTTTTTTAAATACAACAGGCGCCTGTTTACCGGCTACAGGTACAATTATTTTGGCATCATTGTCCATGGTATTAAAAGGTGCAGCCTCATCAATACCCGTCAGTTCTTTTCTCACAGCATCTCCCATGGGTATGGGCACGCCCGAATTGTGATAGGCTTGCCCCGAAAAAGAAAAATTACTCACCACCCTGTAAATGCGGTCACCATCTTTGATAGATGTATTAAAACTATAATCGTAATCAACAATCAAAAAAATAACCAGTGATGTGCTGATGCCAATTGCAAGGCCAACGATGTTGATCATCGAAAAAATTTTGTTTTTACGAAAACTTCTCCAGGCAGTTTTGAAATGGTTTTTTATCATAACGATGGTTTTATTATAATCAATTAATACAATTTTTGTCCGGGCAAATACACAGCATTTGTCATCATCGTTGCATCGCCCTCTTATACATTTTCAGCTTTGTGGTACTCTTCTTAAACTTGCTACTTCTTTTATTGGTAATCACATTCAACACAGGGATAACTCCTGTGGAGTTGAAAAAAAAATATAATTCCATTCTACAAAGTGGCAGCTCCGCCGGAGCTGAAAACTATTGCCTTACTTCCCTTTAGGAGATGGGGGCTTTATTCACTCTTCAAACTCTTCACCGGGTTCATCAAAGCAGCCCTGATGCTCTGGTAACTCACCGTCATCAACGTAATCAGCAATGCACCAAAACAAACCACCGCAAAAATCCACCATGGAATGGTTGTTTTATACTCGTATTGTTTTAACCAGCTTTGCATGGCAAACCACGCAATGGGCATTGCAATTAAAGAAGAAATAAATACCAGCAACACAAAATCAATGGAGAGCAGCTTCCACAAATTATAAACAGATGCACCGTTTACTTTTCTTACTCCTATTTCTTTGGTGCGTTGTTCTGCTGTAAAGGAGGCCAGGCCAAAAATGCCGAGGCACGAAATAAAAGTGGCTAACACAGCAAAGAAACTGGCCAGTGTGCCAATGCGTTTTTCATCACCAAATTTCCGTGCATAATCGTCATTTGTAAAGCCATAAGAAAAAGGCTGATCGGGGTTGTATTTTTTAAATACCGTTTCAATTGCAGCAAGCGCAACAGAAGTACTGGTGGCGGGATTAACCCGGATACTGATCACCTGCTGGGGATCATTATTGGTTACAAATACGGTACGAAAAACTGGTTCGTATGGCGACTCCATCACCATATCTTTTACCACGCCAACTACATGATATGGCTTGCCATCCCATTGGATGATCTCATCTACCGGATGTTGCAGGCCCATAAATTTTACAGCCGTTTCATTTAAAATGATCCCGGTAGAATCTGTTCCGAATTCTTTTGAAAAATCACGTCCCTGCTTAATTTTCCAACCAACAGTTTTACCAAAATCCGGTGAAATATACACCACGCCAAAATCGCCTTGCACAGAAGGTGCTTTACCCTTCCATTCAAAACCATTGTCTACTTCATCTACATAAGTAGTAGCTCCTGAAGATTCTGAAATTTCTGCAATGGCGCCACTGTTTTTTAATTCATTGCTGATGGCATCAAAATGCTTGTGTATATTTTCTGTTCGCAAACCGATACTGATCAATCCTTCCCTGCTATATCCTACCGGGCGGTTTTTTACATATTGTATCTGGTTAAAAACAACGATAGTCCCGATGATTAATACCACAGATACTGTAAACTGTAATACTACCAGCACTTTCCTGGGCACCGTTGCAAACCGGCCTACCCTAAAAGTTCCTTTTAGTATTTTCACCGGTTTAAAAGAAGACAGGTACAATGCCGGGTAACTACCTGCCATAAAACCCGTCAGTAATACAAAAGCAAACCCCAATAACCAGAACAAAGGGCTTGTCCAGAGGATGCCCATTTTTTTATCTGCTACTTCATTAAATAAAGGAATAGAGATTTGAACCAGCACCAGGGATAAAATAAATGCCAGCAGTGTAACGAGCAATGACTCAGCAAAAAACTGGCTTACCAATTGTCTACGGAAAGAACCGATCGCTTTTCTGATGCCCACTTCTTTTGCACGTTTTTGCGAACGTGCTGTACTGAGGTTCATAAAATTAATGCAGGCGAGCAGCAACACGAAAAAGCCAATAATACCAAACAGCCATACAAACCTGATTCTGCCGCCCGACTCAACACCATTTTTAAATTCACCATATAAATGCCATTTACTCATGGGTTGCAAAAACATTACCGGCTTAAATTCTGCATCCGCTTTTGAAACTCTTCTGAGCTTTAGGTCTTTTATTTTTGCCGATACTTTAACCATATCTGCATGATCGGCTAACTGTACCAAAGCCTTGAAAGAATTATTGCGCCAGGGATTGGTGGCTTTTTCCACCCAAAAATTATCATCAATATACAACTGCCAGGGTGCAATAAATGTAAGGTTGTTAAAGTCTGAATTGTAAGGCAGGTCTTCGTATACCCCGCTAACTTTTACATCAAATTTTGTGTCAATTTTAATTATTTTATCAAGGGGGTCGGCGCTGCCAAACAATGCTTTTGCAGTGGAAGCGGAAAGTATAACCGAATGAATATCCTGCAACGCTGCTCGGGTGCCACTCAGCATTTTAAGCGAAAGCATTTCGGTAATTTGTGGCTCAAAAAAATTACCACTCTTAGATATTTTTTGATTGCCAAATGCCAGGATATGGTTGCTTGTCCATGATGACATGGAACTGTATTTAAAATCGCCGCCGTAATTTTTCTTTAATTCATCACCTGTCAGATAGGGCAATGACGACTGTGTACCAACATCGCCATTGAAGGTTTGGTGCTGCATTACAATTGCAATGCGGTTGTAATTTTCAAAATTTTTATTAAAGGATACTTCGTCCCAAACCCACAAACCAATCAGTATGGCAACACTCATCCCAACTGCAAGCCCGCTAATGTTGATCAGTGAATACCCTTTGCTTTTAATAAGGTTGCGCCAGGCAATTTTGAAATAATTTTTTATCATGGTGTGGCCGTTCAGGCGTTTAGGTGTTGTGATTTTATTTCATCGGTTTACTTTTCATTTTCGCAACTTTTTTTTATTTATACCGGCAGTAAGATATTTACTGGTATTTATTTTGCAACAACAGCCATGCCACTCAAAAAACCTTACCTGTAAAGGGTTGTGGACAAGATGCAAAAAAAAGTGTACGAAACCGGACAGTGAGTGTCTGATTTCGTACATCGATGTAGTTATGTAGATTTTTGTTATTTTAATGCTTTTAACCGGATTCATTAACAACAATCCACTAATTGTTTAATCCCATTTTTTAAGTCTCACAAATTTTTCTATAGCTCAACCCTTCCTCAACACATTAATTGGATTTGAAATGGCCGCATTATATACTTTCCATCCTGTAGTTATAAAAGTGCATAATAATACCAATACTAATGTAACAATAAAAGCACTTACCCCTATTGCAGGATGATATGCATAAATGTGCCGGAAAATTATCTTGTCTATAATAACATATCCCAATGACGCACCTGTAGCAAACGCCAGTAGAACGATGTATATAAAATCTATTGAAACAATCTTCATGAGGTTGGGTACAGAAGCGCCTAATACTTTTCGCATGCCTACTTCTTTACTTCGGCGGATAATATTCAAAGACATAAGGGCGAATAAACCTGAAGCAGAGAGCAGAATAATAACTGCGGCTAAAAAGAAAGAAACAGATTTAAAGCTTTCGTTCATATATCTTTCCTTATCAATCATGTCAATTTGTAAAAAGCCAGCATAAGGTTTGTCGGGCATTATTTTAATCCAGGCAGCCTCTGCTGCTTTTTTTACTTCGGTAAGTTTGTTGCTGTTGGCCCTTACAACAAGGTATTTAAATTTATCTGCATTTGCATTACGTAAAACGCAGGCTGGCACTTTTTCATGCAAGCCAAATTCTTTATAATCTGCTACCACACCAACTATAGTATAGTATGCACTATCCACTTTAATTGGCTTACCAATCGGGTCTTTTATATTTAACTGTCCAATCAATGTTTCGTTTACTATTACCGACTGGTCTTTATCCAATCCCTTTCCTGCATAAAAATGCCTGCCCTGTACAAGTTTTATTCCCATTGTATTTAAATATGCTTCCCCTCCTATTTCTGCCAGTTGTGCTTTTACTTCTGTGTTTTCTTTAGATACCTTAACGCTCTTAGTTCCGGCAGCAACCTGTTGTACGGTTCCCCCAACATTTTTTACACGGCTATCTTTTCTAAGCATGTCACTTAAGGCGGCATATTCCTGTACATTGTTTATTTCTGTTACCATTATGTCATTAATGGCATATCCAAAATCAACTTTATCCTGGTATGTTGCATTCTTTGAAAGCAGGATGCCAACTATTAAAGAAAGGCAGGAAATAGTAAATTGTACAAACAGCAATACCCGTGTGAGCCTG
>JANYFT010000226.1 GCA_025359625.1 Ferruginibacter sp. | reverse complement strand
AGTGGATTCCCGGCTATATCAGTGGTGGGTATTCTTTAAAAGAATTTCCTGATTGGTTTTTACACAAACAAACTCGCCCTTCCAAAGGCAGGTATTGTTTTACCACCTGGAATTATTTTACCAAAGCTTCACCATTAATTTCCTCGGGATTATTGGGGCCGGTACTTATCCTTGAGGAAGAGTAATTTACAGTTCGTAAAATATTTTCTTACACCATGAAAAAAAAATGCATTGTCTTTTTATTACTCTTTTTTTTAATAAAAGTTTTTGCACAACAAACTGAAAAATGGGGAGACCAGGGAGATGGTCAATATCGTAATCCGGTTATTCCGGGTGACTATAGCGACATTGATGCTATTCGTGTTGGGGCAGAGTATTATGCCATTTCCTCCACCTTTCAATTTAGCCCAGGTGTGGTTGTACTTCATTCAAAAGATTTAGTGAACTGGCAAATTATAGGCCATGTAGTAAATGATATTACTTCTATTAGCCCTGAATTAAATTGGGATAAAATGAACCGCTATGGTAAAGGAATTTGGGCAGGAGCTATCCGGTATCATGCAGGAAAATTTTGGATATATTTTGGCACACCTGACGAAGGCTTTTTTATGAGTACTGCAAATGACCCTGCTGGCCCTTGGGAGCCTTTACACCATTTGTGGAAGATAAAAGGTTGGGATGATTGCTGCCCTTTTTGGGATGATGATGGGCAAGCTTATTTTATTGCCACTCATTTTGCGGATAATTACAAAATACATTTATTTAAAATGAGCTTAGATGGTAAAAAGATTGATATGCAATCTGATTCCATCATTCACCAGTCTGAAGGAAGTGAGGCAAACAAACTCTACAAGATCAATGGAATTTATTATCATTTTTTTAGTGAAGTAAAAAGAGAAGGAAGAGTTGCTATGATGGAGCGATCCAAAAATATTTATGGCCCTTATGAAACCAAACAATTAAATCATGTAAACCCATTAACAGATAAAGAGCCGAACCAGGGTGGTTTGGTACAGGCTGTTTCCGGCGACTGGTGGTTCTTTACACACCAGGGTACAGAAAGCTGGGAAGGCCGGGCTGCTTGCCTGTTGCCGGTTACATGGGTAAACGGCTGGCCAATTATAGGCAAGATTGGAGCAGATACAATTGGCAATATGGTATGGCAGTATAAAAAACCAATACCATCATCAGTTAAAAGTATTCCTCAATCAAATGATGAATTTGATCAGACTCATTTATCGCCACAATGGGAATGGAATTATCAACCCAGGAAGGATAAATGGACGCTTACAGAACATAAAGGTTTTCTCCGGCTACATGCATTTGCTCCTGCAAAATTGATTGATACCGCTGATGAACGCAAAGCATTTTTAAGGGCCGGTAATACGCTTACACAACGGAGCATGCGTACAGTAAGCAATGAGGTAGTAATCAAAATAAATATAGAAAGAATGGTTAATGGGGAAGTGGCGGGGCTGTGCCATTTCTCTGCAACCTACAGCACATTTGGAATAAAACAACATGAAGGAAAACGAATGTTAGTGTATGATAATAACGGACAGGAAAGAGAGGCCCTTCCGGTTAATCAGCCCGTAATCTGGCTAAAATCTGTTTGGGATTTTAATGGTATAAGTCAATACGCATATAGCCTTGATGGAAAAATATTTTTACCCTTTGGCGATAGCTATCAACTTACATGGGGTTTTTATCGTGGCGACAGGATAGGTATATTTAATTATAATGCTGATAAAGAAAATGGTTTTATAGATGTAGATTGGTTTCATTATGGTTATCATATTTTAAATGAAAAAATAAAAATTATCCAATGATGATGATCAGAAAAGTTATTTGTATTTCAGGGTTGATGCTGGCTTCAGTTGCTACATTTGCACAACTACAAATTACCATTGCCTTATGTGAAAATAAGATCAATCCTGCTGGCGTGGCTTTACAAAATATTCGTTTTGGATGGGAACTCAATTCAAATGAAAATGATCAGTATCAAACTGCTTACCAGCTGGTAGTTGCATCTTCAAAAGATAAATTAGATGCAGAGAATTATGATGTGTATAATTCTGATATAGTAAAGAGCAGGCAAACTGTTTTGGTTGAATATATGGGCAAGCCGTTGCGGGCAGCGCAACTATATTTCTGGAAACTACAGGTGTGGGACAAAAACAACAAACCCTCTGCCTGGTGCGCTGACCAGCAATTTATCACCGGCTTGTTTTCAGCAAAAGACTGGTCTGCTGCAAAGTGGATTGGTTACGAACAGTTGAATGACTCCATGCGTACAGTGCCCGGTATACATGAACCTAATGCAGAAGAATTAGGCAACAAATGTATTCAACGTCCGGTGGCGCCTTTATTCAGAAAATCATTTGTGGTTTCTAAAAAAGTGAAGGCTGCATTATTATTTGTTACCGGATTGGGCCAATATGAATTAAGTGTTAATGGTACCAAAACAGGCACTGCTTTTCTTGCTCCCGGCTGGACTTATTTTGATAAAACAATTTTGTACAACAGTTTTGATGTAACGCAACAATTGGTGAATGGCAAAAATGCAATTGGGGTAATTGTAGGCAATGGTTTTTATAATATCAACCGGGAGCGTTATTTTAAAATTGTGTCAGCATTCGGTATGCCCACCATGATCTGCCGATTAAAAATTATCTATGAAGATGATTCTGTAGAAGACATTGTTTCTGATGCAAGTTGGAAAACTTCCCCTTCTCCCATTAATTATAACAGCATTTACGGTGGAGAAGATTATGATGCAAGATTAGAACAATCTGGCTGGGACACGCCATCATTTGATGATACCAAATGGATGCAATCTTTGCAGGTAAAACCTCCTTTAGGTAAGTTGCTGCCCGAACAGGATTATCCCGTTGCAATAATGGATTCCTTTGCTGCAAAAAGAATATGGCATCCATCAGCTAATATATACATGTATGATTTCGGTCAAAATGTTTCAGGAATTATAAGGTTGAAAGTGAGGGGTAGAAAAGGGCAGACGATAAAATTAATCCCTGCTGAATTGATCAATAAAAATCAGCTGTCCAATCAAAATGCAACAGGCAATCCTTATTATTTTACGTACACTTTAAAAAGCGATACTGATGAAGTATGGCAGCCAAAATTTACCTATTATGGTTTCAGGTATGTACAGGTAGATGGTGGGGTACCTGATACTGCCAATAACAGTTTGGCACTTCCGGTAATAACCCAACTTACTTCTTTGCACTGCAGAAATGCCAATCCGGAAAATGGCAGTTTTGAATGTTCCAATCAATTGTTCAACCGCATTTATACACTCATCAACTGGGCTATAAAAAGTAACATGCAAAGTGTGATTACCGATTGTCCGCATAGGGAAAAATTAAGCTGGCTCGAAGAGGATTACCTGATGGGTAATTCTATTCATTACAATAATGATATCTATCATTTATACCTAAAGCTGGTGTACGACCTGATGGATGCACAATATCCAGAAGGATTTGTTCCAGACATTGTACCGGAATATGTTGTGTTTGGTGATGGATTTCTTGACTCGCCGGAGTGGGGAAGCAGCGCAGTTATTTTGCCCTGGTTATTGTATGAATGGTATGGTGATAAAGACATTTTACAAAAAGCTTATGGCATGACAAAAAGATATGTGGACTATCTAAAAAGCAAATCAGCCGATCATATTTTATCGCATGGGCTTGGCGACTGGTACGATTATGGCCCCAGGCCGCCCGGCGAAGCACAGCTTACACCCAAGGCAGTTACGGCCACATCCATTTTTTATTATGATGCAGTACTGGTAAGTAAAATGGCTAAGGTACTGAATAAAGAAAGTGATGCAAAAAATTACGCTGAGCTTGCTGCATCCATCAAACTGTCTTTCAACAAAAATTTTTTTAATGCTGCAACAAAAGTATATTCAACCGGTAGCCAAACCGCCATGGCTATGCCTTTAAGTGTCGGATTAGTAGAAGAGAAAAATAAAAAGGCAGTATTGAAAAATTTGGTTGATTCTATTTATGCAGGCAATAAAGCCTTAACCGCAGGGGATATTGGGTTTCATTTTTTAGTAAAGGCACTGGATGAAGGAGGTGCTTCTCAACTAATATTTGATATGAACAACAGGGACGATGTGCCGGGTTATGGATTTCAGTTAAAGAAAGGTGCTACAGCCTTAACGGAATCATGGCCGGGCCTGGAAGAAGTGTCCAACAATCATTTAATGCTGGGGCATATTATGGAATGGTTTTATAGCGGGCTTGCGGGTATCAGCCAGGAGGAAGGTTCAGTTGCATTTAATCATATCAGGTTAAGGCCACAACCTGTTGGTGATATTACTTCCGCTAAAGGTAAATTTCATTCTCCTTATGGATGGATAAGCAGTGAGTGGAAAGAAGAAACTAAAAAGTTTTCATTGAATGTTACCATTCCGGTAAATGCCAATGCTAATGTTTATTTACCCGCTAAGGCTTCATCTGTAATTTATTCCAATAACGAGATTATTCACCGTAAAATAAAAATCAGGAATGGTGCAGCAATAATTACAGTTGGCTCAGGCAATTATCATTTTGAAGTGAAGGATTAAATGAATTATAATTGTTCCGGATAAAGTTATTATGGATTAAAATAAAGAAAATGTTTGTAATCATTTTTGTAGATTCATAAAAAAGTATAAATTACTCTTTAAAAATCAAGATACTTTAAAAATAAAATAGATCATCATGAAAAAGACAACGGTCGTTCCCGGTTCACGGCGCAAATTTATCCGAAATACAGCATTGACTGCTGCCGGTTTTTTTATTGTACCCCGCCACGTACTGGGCCGTGGTTTTGTTGCACCAAGTGACAGGTTAATTGTTGCTGGCATAGGTGCAGGTGGAAAAGGCTCCAGTGATATTGATAATTTCTTTAAAAGCGGAAAAGCGGATATTGGTTTTTTGTGTGATGTAGATGATCGCCAAAGTGCTGAAACCCGTAAAAAATTTCCTAAAGCAAAATATTACAAAGACTATAGGGAAATGCTGGCTAAAGAAGGAAAGTCAATTGATGCAGTATCCGTTTCAATACCAGATCATCAGCATGGTGTTGCAGCTATGGCCGCCATGCAGTTGAACAAGCATGTGTATGTTCAAAAACCTCTAACACATGATATTTATGAAGCCCGTATGTTAACCCAGGCTGCCCACAAATATAAAGTAGTGACGCAAATGGGTAACCAGGGTTCATCAGGTGATGGTGTGCGTCAATTACAGGATTGGTTTAATGCCGGATTGATAGGTGATGTACATACCATTTATTGCTATACCGACAGGCCTATCTGGCCGCAGGGCGTAACAAGGCCAACAAATACATCACCCATACCAGCGGGGCTTGATTTTGATTTATGGTTGGGCACTGCTCCCAAGCGGGAATATTTTGAAGGCATATTGCCCTTTAACTGGCGTGGCTGGTGGGATTATGGGACTGGTGCTTTGGGCGATATGGCCTGCCATATTATGGCTCCTGCTTTTGCGGTAATGGGATTAGGGTATCCAACCAGTGCAGAGTGCAGTGTAGCTACAAAATATATTGAAAACTGGAACAAAGCATACTATCCTGAAAGCGGACCCATTGCTTCACATATCACTTTAAATTTCAAGGGAAAAAATGGTAAGCCCGATGTGCAGCTTCATTGGATGGATGGTGGCATACAACCAACAAGGCCGGAAGAACTTGGGCCAAATGAAGAAATGGGTGATGGTGGAAACGGTGTTATTTTCCTTGGTACAAAAGGAAAAATGATGGCGGGTACTTACGGCGTAAATCCTCAATTGTTGCCAACATCAAAAACAAAAGAAACAAAAGTACCACAGACTGTAGCCCGTGTAAAAGATGGGGAAGAAGGTCACTATGCAGCATGGGTGGAAGCAGCGATTGCAGGCTATGGCAGCGAAAAGGCTAAG
>JANYFT010000187.1 GCA_025359625.1 Ferruginibacter sp. | reverse complement strand
ATTGAGTGTTTTAACTGAAATTTCATGCTGTTTCATTTTTGTTTACATTTGATGAACAACAAAAATGAAGCTATCTGATTAGAGGGCAGGGTTAATCATTGAGGGAGCCCACCGCAGGTGTTGCTTGAACAGTAGGTTTGGAAATATGGCGGGGCGACGAATATATTCTCAACTTTTGCTCGCTATTCTATTGTGCTTCATATTGGGCTGGACATTTACTATTTAGTTTTTTTGTTGTTACCTTCATCGCAAAGCCGTCGACATTATCGGCAACCCTAAAATGACACACCTCACGAAAATGAGCATAGACTTAATTTTTCAAAATATTAGCCGACATATTCAGCTTGACAAAACTGAAGCAGATTTCTTTATTTCTCTTCTTCAATCAAAGAAACTTAAACGGAAAGAGTTTTTATTAAAGCAAGGCGACACTTGCAGAACAGAAAATTTTATTGTTAAAGGTTGCTTGCGGACTTACACTATTGACGACAATGGTTTTGAGCATATCGTAATGTTTGGAATTGAATATTGGTGGGTTGGTGACCTTTTTAGTTTTCTAACCCAAAGCCCAGCTACATATTTTATTGATGCATTAGAAGACACTGAAATTTTACAAATCTCAAAAGCAAACCTTGATAAATTGTTTGAGATAGTTCCAAAGTTTGAACGCTTTTTTAGGTTGATACTTCAAAACGCTTTTATTGCTCAACAACAACGCATCAATCAAAATCTTTCTTACACAGCCGAACAACGTTATTTAGACTTCATAACCAAACATCCAGACTTGGAACAACGGCTTTCTCAAAAACAGGTTTCTGCATATCTCGGTATCACACCAGTTTTTTTAAGTATGCTTCGTAAAAAATTATCCCAAAAGTAATTTATTAAACTACTTTAATTTTTATCTTTTTGGTTCTCTGTTCTTTTGCATTATCACTAAACAAAATAGCAGAAAATGAAAATTGTAATAATTTATCACAGCGGATACGGACATACAAAAATTGTTGCCGAACATATTCAAAAAGGTGCTTCAAGAGAATTGGAGCAAGTAAACCTTCTATCAACTCTTGAAGCACAAGACAATTTTGAATTGTTGCATCAAGCCGACACGTTAGTTTTTGGAAGCCCAACTTATATGGGGACAATCTGTGCCGACTTCAAAAAATTTATGGAAGCAACAGGCAAATTTTGGTACACCCAAAAATGGAAAAACAAATTTGCAGCAGGTTTTACAAATTCATCAACCTTAAATGGCGACAAGTTGAACACCCTGCAACAACTTTCGCTTTTTGCTTCTCAACACAGTATGCTTTGGATTTCAACAGGCATCTTACCAAAGTTTGAAAACGACAAACAGTTGGAAGAACCAAATGGACTTGCAAGTTATTTGGGGCTTATGAGTATTTCCGACAATTCAACAAAGGAAGTGAATCCACCCAAAGGTTTAGAAACTGCCGAACTATTTGGAGAACGAATTGCACAAATCACAAAACAATTTAAACAATCAAAATAATTAAGAAATGAAAAATAAAATATTCAACACAAATAACGATTTGACAGGTTTTATCACTCGTATTACACTTGGTTTAATTCTTTTTCCACACGGTGCACAAAAAATGCTTGGACTGTTTGGTGGCTATGGTTTTAACGGTACTATGAATTTCTTTACAGGCTCTTTACACATGCCCTGGATAATTGGTTTCTTTGTAATCATTATTGAATTTGTAGGAGCACTATCATTTATTGCAGGTTTTGCAAGTAGAATTTGGAGTGCATTGACAATCATTTTATTTATCGGCATCATTTTTATTTCACACATTCACAACGGATTTTTTATGAATTGGTTTGGCAATCAAAAAGGCGAAGGTTACGAATACCACTTGCTAATAATTGGTTTATCTGTAGCAACACTTGTAAATGGAAGTGGAAAATATTCGGTAGACAAATTAATAAACAAAGATGAGATCAGAAGAAGGGCAACCGCTAACAACTAAAACTTTGTAGGGCCTGCAGGGCCAACGATGAAGTTTTAGTTGTGCGGAACCGGCGATTTGAAGTTGGAACCCTATCTTTTTTTCTTTTAAGTATGCCAAAAGTCCCCACGAAAAAAAACCGAATTAAAAAGTTATTTATGGGGATTTGGCTATTGTTTGTTGATTGATGCCTGGCAGGGTGCCTCTATTTTTTACTTAGGTAATTAGTAGTTACTTATGCTGCACCAACCTGTTTTTGAAGCATGCAAAGGCCAGTTTCGTTTTTCGCTTTTATTGCTTTGTTTCCTCTCAGTAAAGTCTCCTCCCGAGCCGGAGTGTTAGCAAGTAAGTAGCGCACTACAAAGTGATAATAAGATTTAAAAAAGCAATCCATGCTTAAAATGAGGCCTCTTAATTTAAACAAAGCGTAATTCAACCTGACGCAAGGTCCTCAGCCATGCTCAAAGGTTGGTTGATGAGAAGAGGAAGGTTTGATGGCGGCTATTTCATTGTATAAATTGCATGCTGTTCTATAAAAAAATATACATCATTTCGCCTATTCACATAGTGTATATTTGGTGGAAAGCAGAAGTTTTTCACAAACTCACGTAGACGTAACACCATCAGCACTCTTCAATTTTGTTGGCATACCTTATTAGCATGACGTGCTATTAATTTCCAGAAGCCTTCTTTTTTCATCCAAATATTTGTATATCGCCTTTCAATAGTTTGTTCAGATTTTGGAGTATCGCCCATTGAGACTACGATTTCCCTTCCCATGGAAATTGCAATGTCACCATTAAAAACAATTTTTTCAACCTCTCGAGTAAAAGAAGTTTTCTGCTTTTGAACAACAGGCCTATCAACTGAATTTAGTTTAGCTAACACTATCTTATTTTCAGGATTGTTTACCACGAAGTCTTTATCCCAAAGTTTTTTCAATGCAATTGTATCTTTATTGAGTACAGCCTGAACTTCCTCTAGCTCAAGGTTTTTGATTTCAGTTTCTGATGTTGAATGCTGAGCAAACAAATAGTGGCCACATAAGCATAAACAAAGTGTAACAATAAGTTTCTTCATAACTGTAGATTTAAGTTCATTACATTATTTTCACTATCAAGGTATGATATTTGGAATTACTTTTCATGTAAGACATGTTATCAGTTTTACGCAACCCTAAAACGAAATTGCGTTCCTCTTCACGTGTCAGGAAATTCACTCAAAACCTATCATGGAGAACCACAAATTGCAGCACATTGGCAAGGCACATAAAACCCAAACACAAAGCAACCTGGCAAAAGAATTACAATTATTTAATTTAGAAAAAGCCGTCTTGGAAATATAATTTAATTCTCTTTTTGCCAGCAAACAGTCTTTCCGCTTTTCGTAAACCAGTTTTCCCGATTTTGTAAGTCATTCCCTTTAATTGACTCTTCATTTGCATAAATATTCAAAATTAAAAATGCGATAATGAAGAATAAAAAGATATTAATTGGCCTAATTACATTAATCAGCTTTATTACTACAAAAGCCCAGCATAAAGACACTGTCAAAATACTGAAAGAAGTGAAAGTTTTGGGTTATATAAATGTGCGGGGAGTAGGGCATTTATTAGAAGTGAAGGACGGTATTATTTATGCTGGCAAAAAAACTGAAATAATTATTGTTGACAGTTTAGATGCTAACAAGGCCATCAACAATACAAGGCAAATTCTTGGAAGGGTACCCGGCTTAAACATTGTTGAAACTGAAAGTAACGGCTTTACTGCTAACGGTATTGCAACAAGAGGATTGAACCCTATACAAAGTATTGAAATGAATACACGGCAAAATGGGTATAATGTAAGTGCAGATGTTTATGGTTATAACGAAGCGTATTATATTCCGCCCATGGAAGCGGTAAAAAGAATTGAATTGGTAAGAGGCGCATCGTCTTTGCAATTTGGGGCGCAGTTTGGCGGATTGGTAAATTATATAACTGAGGATGCTCCAAAAAACAAACCATTAGAATTTACTACATCGCAAACAGGTGGTAGTTTTGGATTGTATAATTCGTTTAACTCTGTTGGAGGCAATTATAAAAAAATAAGTTACTATGGTTTTCTTCAATACAGAAATATGGATGGATACCGCCCAAACAGCCAGCAGTGCCAGCTTTCAGGCTTTGGCAAAGTTCAATACACACCATCAGAAAAAATGAATATTGGTTTTGAGTATTCATTGCTTCGCAATAGAATACAAATGCCGGGTGGCTTAACTGACAGTCTTTTTTATGCAAACCCAAAAGCATCTACAAGAGCAAGAAACTGGTTAAAAAGCCCATGGAATATTTTAAGTAATTATATTAATCTTAATCCTTCTGAGAATACAACTGTAAGCTTGAAAACAACTTATATTTTCAGCAACCGTTCTTTGGTTTGGCGTAATGAAGATGGCGGGCCAAGTGCATTGGATACTATTGATCCGGCGACCAATCAATATGTCCCGAGAGAAGTAGGCAGTGAAGATATACACAGCATAACAACAGAAGGAAGGGTTTCTACTAATTATAAATTGGGAAAGAATAAATCTACATTGGCAGGTGGTGTTCGGTTAGCCTATGCATGGTTTAAACAGCAAGGTGGCGGAGAGGGCACTACAGGTAGCAATTTTGATTTATCTATCACCGGAGACTGGGGGTATAATTTAGATTTTACCACCATTAATATTGCACCGTTTGTTGAAAATATTTTCAGAGTTGGGAAAAGTTTTACAATAACCCCCGGATTAAGATTTGAATATTTAAAAAGTACAGCAAAAGGATATAAAACTGTTGACAATGTAAAACAAATTCCTGGTGAAGATCGCACAAGAACATATCCATTAGCAGGAATTGGATTAGAGTTTAAACCGTCAGGCAATTCAAGTATTTATGGCAATATCAGTCAGGCTTACCGCCCTATTGATTACAGCCAACTTGAACCGTTTGGCATAGCAGCTAAAATTGATCCTAATTTAAAAGATGCTCATGGTTTCAATTCTGATTTAGGTTACAGAACAACTGTAAAAAATTATCTAAACCTTGATGTTAGTTTATTTTATATGGCTTATAATAACAGGATTGGCGAAGTAATAAAAACAGACCCCGGAACAGGGCTTGATTATGCTTACAGAACAAACGTTGCCAACAGTGTGCACAAGGGTGTGGAAGCATACATTGAGTTGAATGTTTTGAAATATTTAAATCAGCAATCAAAACAAGGGCTGAGTATTTTTAATTCATTGGGATATACTGATGCAAAATATACCCGTGGAGAATTTAAAGGCAATAGGGTGGAAGCGGCTGCAAAAATTATTGAAAGAGTGGGCGTGATTTATAATGATAAAAAATTTTCATCAACATTTCAGGTTAATTATGTTGGCGATGCTTTTGGCGATGCAACGAATTTAAGAATTAGCACTAACCCAATAGCAGGTTACATTCCATCTTATACCGTTTTAGATTTCAGCGCTACTTATAAAATAAATAACTACGCCATAAAAGCTGGCGTAAACAACCTTGCTGACAAATCTTATTTTACACGAAGGACTGATGAATATCCAGGACCTGGAATAATACCCGCAGTAGGACGAAGTTTTTATGTTGGGTTAACAGCTAAATTTTAATTTATCACAACCGGCTAAAATAAAGGGATAGAGTACAAAGTTGACAATAACTTACTAATGCTCACACAACAAGTCAGGCTCTTTTACAAGGCTTACAAAGCAGACACACAAAAGCTAACCTTGTAAAAGAGTCCCCCTTGCCTGGCATACATCTAACCTTATAGGACATATCACACAATTCACAAGCGACAATTCTCAAATCACTTTCAACCGTTTGAAAGTACAATCATACCGTTATTAATTATTCTGATTTAAGTTGGGCTGTTAATATTTACTTTGTTTTGAGAGTCTATTTAAGAAGAAGCAAATGACCCTTTACCTGATAATCATTACCATGCCCGAATATAGACTAAGTCCATTTTTAACATCAATGGTAAAAGTATAGGCTCCTATAGGTTGGCTTAAGCCATTAAATTTACCATCCCATTGCTTTGTATAACCCTTATTATAAAAAACCATTTGGCCGTATCGGTTATACACTCTTATTTCTGCAAATGGGTAGGCAGCCAATGCAGGAATTTTCCAGTAATCATTTAAGCCATCATTGTTGGGACTAAAAGTATTGGGGATAAAAATGTTTTTATAGTTTATTATAAGAGGGTTCTTAAAGTTAATAATTGCAGTAGCATCATCAACAAAAGGTTCCATTGCATCAGATACGGCTTTTAATCTTGCTATATTAATAATAGTGTTAGCAGCGTCTTTTGGAGGTGTATTAGCAGTGGCTTTAAATTCTACTTCAAAGGAAGTATTTGGTTCCAGCGATCCGCCATTAATGCTGGTTGCATTATTGCCCATTCTAAAAATAACCGTTTTGGTAGCTGCATTATAATCTGCTATATCATCGCCGGTCACATCCGTTTTAAAACCGCTACTAACACCCGGACAATAATTAACTTTTAAAGAATTAGGAAGATAAGTAATAGTAGAAGATAAAGTATCTGTCAGCACCACTGCATTGGCATTAGCTGCACCAGTGTTGGTTCCTTTGAGGGTATACGTTAATACTTCTCCAGGTTCAGCAAGGTTATTAAAGTTAGCATCGGTAACTGTTTTAGTAATTTTAATTAGCGGGTCTTTCATTTTAATTACAAAACTAATTACGCCAAAAAAAAATTGATCCTGGTTGGTGGTAAATTGAAGATTAACAGTAGATGCATTCCCAAGAATTCCATAACCGGTTCCTACATCAAACTGATCAATATCAATACCCATCTGATCTGTATAGTTTGGATTTTTACTGGTAACATGCACGCCATTTTTAGTGATGGTGCCATTGATGATGTTATTTGAAGGGTTTAGCGCATTACTAATAAGATTATTATTAATACTTAGCTGGTCACCATTATATTTGGCATCCCCTTCCCAGGTAATGATGCCCATGTGTGCATCCCCGGCATATAAGGTTCCTGATGGTACGTTTAAACCTGTTAATGTTATATCTGTTGTTGTTGCACCGCCACCATTGTACACCTGCTGAAAGCCATCGTATAAGCGTACACTATTGAAAGATAAAACTGGATTTTCATAAACTACTACAATACTCCATCCACCATAATTACCAAAATCTCCCCCGGTTCCTGCAGAAAAAACGCCATTGCCAACGGTATACGTACCTGCACCTTTTTGCTTTACCATGTCGGTAATATCTGTAAAAGCCTGGTAAAAATAAAAGCTGGAATCTGTTCCTGCATTTCGAATAGTTTTATCGAATTGGTTGGCAGAATATTCCCTGTAGTCTCCATTGGAGCCTTTTCGTATTTTAATTGTTTGGTTAGTGGGTAATGTAATATCAAAATCTGATGAAACCACTCTGCCGCCCCAATATAACCGGGCCAATTTGATAGTGTTTACACCGGCCGGCAAAATTAAATCGGCAGATGAAGAATTTCTTGTACCTGAACCAAAACCGCTATTACCATCAATATCGGTGTATTGCATGTTAGCGAGTCCAAAGGCTCCATTATCGTAGTTGCTATTGCCATCTACACTATTTCCATTCATTGCGATGATATCAACAGTTCCGTCAGGCTTCACCAAATTCATTAAGGTATTTCCAAAAATAGCAACGTCACCCTTTAAATTTTCTGAAAAGCTAAGGCCCTGATTTCGGTATTGTGCTTTTGCACTTTGTACTGTTATGCCGATCAGTAATATCAGTAAACATCCTGTTTTTAATTGGTTACAATAATTATGTAAAGTACTATTAGTCATAATTGCAAATGTTTTGTACACACATACCATTTTCAAAACAAATTGTATTTTTTTCGGGTGGTATTATAACGTAAGTTACCTTTTTTTATTTCTCCATTGAGCGCAAAGGTGCATTAGCCAAACAAAATTCTACTAAGCGCTGCAATGAGCGAAGGTTTTACAGAAAGCATTTAACAGTTCGGCAGGTTACTAATTTTCCATATTGAAAATAATGTCGGAAGGAAGATCAGTAATAGAAGGACACAGGAGTAGACCCGTTTGCGTGATAAATTATTTTGACAAGCACTGTAAGAGCCGCCAACAACATCTATTTTTTTGTAAATAATACCACACCATTTTTCTTAGCATCGGATGTGATGCGAACTTCAGTTCTGGTGCTACCTTCTGTTACCACCATCAATGCAGTATTCGGCGGTATGTCCCCTTCATTTTCTGCATAGATTAATAATTCATTTTCAGTTTTATCCGCATCGGCTGTAAGGTTCAACGTTATTGGTTTTTCAGTTAATTTTTTATTGCTTAATACCGCTTTACCATTGTAATAAACAGATATGATGTCGCCATCAATATCACCATCATCATACAAATCCACCTTAAAATTTTGCTGTTTTAGATCTATCCTTTTTAAAATGTTTTTTGCCCTGTCGGTATATTTATTATCAGTGGCATCATCGCTGGTTGGCGCAGGTTTTTGTACTGCTGCCGTTGCAGAAATATGGTCAATATCTTCTTTGTATTTTTTTACCGCCCTGGCAATGCATTCTGCCAGTTCCTGCTGCCCCTTGTCGCTGTTTAAATAGCGTTCATCGTCATGGTTGGTAATAAAACCGGTTTCTATTAAAATGGCGGGCATATTAGTGGCCTGTAATACCCAAATACCAACCTGGCGTTGGTTTAAACCCAATGCAGCCCTGTCAGTTTTATCCACTTCTTCATCCACCATAGTGGCCAGTTTGATGCTTTTTTTCTGGTAGCGGTCTGCATAAATTTTGGCTTTTATTCTTCCTTCGGGGGTATCAAAATTAATGGAATTGTAAACGCTGTCTATACCAGATTCTATCTGTAGTTCCTCATTATCCATAACCGCTTTTAGCTTGTCGCTGGTTTTATGTGCAGCAAATAACCAGATGCTGGTACCGCTGCGCTGGCTGCCAATCTTGTAATATTCGTAGGTGGGAACAGTTACGGTGTACGGGGTAGAGGTTTTCTTTTTTCTTCTGCCCTTTCCGGTAATTTTAACATGGTACCTTGTTTCCTGGTGATGGCCTATTAGTCTTCTTCCTGTTTTTAAATTCACGGCATCTGCATGTATGCAAAGAAAAAGATCCCCTTTATTTTCGTTGGCAATTTCTGCTTTTTCCCTTGGGTTCTGATAAATATCAGTGGTACGTGTAGGTACAATTTTTACATCGGGTAATTGTCTTCTTAATTCGGCCACCAGCTTAAGACTGATGTCTAAAGTAATATTTTTTTCATACGAATTAAGGCCACCTTCATACCCTCCATGTGCGCCAAAATCTTTGCCACCATGGCCTGCATCTACAATAATTGTTTTTATTTTTTTTGAAGTTTGTGCAAAAATAGAAGGAGAGATGAAAAGAGTTGCTAATAAGACCTTTATCACAAAATTCATTTTAAACATATTCAAACTGGTTTATCGGGTGTTTAGTAATAATAAGAATTCATTCACACATTGGTGTACCTAATATCATTATTTTTGCGCACTACTGCAATGAACAACTACTACAAAGGTAAGGCAAAATACATATTGGCATCCACGGTGTTAGCCCTACTAATAACGGTAACGCTGGCTGTAGGCAATAACATGCTGGCCGGGCAGCAGTTTTACAAAAGTTTAACGAGTGATACTATTCCCACTACTCCAGTAAAACAGAAACACCCTTCTAAAATAAAAATACCGGTTAATAAAGATTCTGTTGAAAAATTTAATAAGGCAAACAAAAATTTTCCGGATACAGGCGTTACACAAAGTAAGGATACTTCTCTTCCAGCAATCAAAGACAGTTCCAAATCAATTGTGGTAGATACCATCTTTGCAAAGATGTCTAAAGATTCACTTGATGCACCAGTAACATATCACGCTGATGATTCGATGGTGATGGATGTACCCGGCAATAGAATAATTTTATACGGAAAGAAATCAACTACAAAATATGCAGATAATGACCTTGAAGCACCCATTATAGTATTCGATCAAAAAACAGGGCTTGTTACGGCATCCCTGAAAAAAGATAGTACCGGCAAGGTGATCTCCTTTCCTACACTTAAACAAGGAGATTCGAAAATGATAAGTGATACCATTGGGTTTAACATGAAAAATGGAAAGGGTATTACCAAGGGCACATATACAGTACAAGGCGAAATGTTTATTTATGCCGAAAGAATAAAGAAAATAAATCTAAACGATTTTTATGCCTACAGGGGAAGGTTTACTACCTGTAATTTAGATACGCCACATTTTGCATTTGTAAGTAAAAAAATAAAATTCAGGAATAAAAAATTTGCAGTAACCGGCCCCGTGCACCCTGAGTTTGAAGGCGTTCCCGTGCCCATTATTTTGCCGTTTGGCATTTTCCCTTTAACACAGGGCAGGCACTCAGGCTTGCTGGCACCCACTTTTACAGCCAACGACCAGTTTGGTTTGGCACTGGAAGGATTAGGATATTACAAAGTAATAAACGATAACTGGGATGTAACTACCAGGGCTACCCTCTATTCGTATGGCGGGTTTACTTCCAATATTAGTCCGCGTTATTACAAACGCTACCATTACCAGGGAAATTTTTCTATCGACTACAACCGCTTTAAATATAATTTTAAAGGCGACCCTGATTTTTCAACCAATAAAACTTTTAATATTCGCTGGACGCATAGTTCTGATACCAAGGCAAGGCCCGGTGTAACTTTTAGCGGTAATATAAATGCGGGTAGCAGCAAATTTAATGCGCAGGTACCCAACAGCCCGGCAAGAAATTTTCAAAACCAGTTGAGCTCTTCTATTGCGTATGCAAAAATTTGGAAAGATAAACCCTATAATATTTCTGTTAATGCAAACCACTTTCAAAATACGAACACTAAAATTATCAGCATAACACTTCCTGACGTAACCTTTAATTTAAATACACTTTATCCATTTCGCAGAAAAGAACCGGTGGGCAATTTAAAATGGTATGAGAACCTTGGCATTGCCCTGAACTCCAATGCAAAAAGCACTACTTTTTTTTCAGACGACACTACTGTAAGCAAATTAAATATTGGCAAACAGATATTCAACAATTTACAATGGGGTGCCATTCACAATGTGCCCATCTCTTTATCGCTGCCGCAAATTGGCCCTGTGCAAATTTCTCCCGGCATCAGTTATTCTGAAAGATGGTACCAGCAACAACTTTTTCAAACTTTTGATAGTGTTAAAAACAGAACTGATACTGCTGTAAAAAAAGGCTTTTATACAGCAAGGGACATGTCATTCAGCTTAGGGTTATCTACCCGCATTTTTGGATCATTTAGTTTTGGCAAAAACGCCAAAGTGCAGGCCATCCGGCATGAGATACGCCCGTCAATAAGCCTTAGTTATAAACCTGATTTTAGTGGAAAATCTTACTATTATATCAGGCATGATACGGCCACCCATTACTACAACAGAACATCCATTTATTCCAACAGTATCTATGGGGCATTTGGGGAAGGTAAATTTGGCGGTCTTAGTTTTAATGTTGATCAGAATCTACAGATGAAAGTGCGTAATAAAGCTGATACTACGGCAGGGGCAACTAAAAAAATAACTTTGATTGATGGGCTTAGTTTCAATGGCAGTTATAATTTTTTGAAAGACAGTTTCCGGTTTAGTACTTTTAGTATAAGCGCCCGGACCAACCTGTTTAATAAAATAAATATTACTACCAGTGCCACTTTAGATCCATACCAGGTAAACCTTAAAACGGGCCAGCTCATTAATAAACCTGTATGGAATAATAAAGCCAGTATAGGCCGGTTGGTTAGTGCCAGCATATCCTTATCTACGCAGTTTCAGGGTGGCGATCAATCTAAAAAGAAACCTACTGTACAAAATAATCCTAACCAGCTTATTAATCAAAATACCGGTATGCCTTTAGATGAATATGAAACAGAGGCGGCTTATATTGCCAACAACCCCGCTGAGTTTACTGACTTTAGTCTTCCATGGTCGCTAAATTTTTCCTATTCACTTCAGTTTAGTAAAATCTACCAGCTAAGCAGGCAAGGGTTTGTAAATAATATTGATCAGAATATTAATTGGAACTCCTCACTAAAGCTTACAGAAAAATGGCAATTGGGTATAAATGGTTATTATAATATCACCCAAAAACAACTGGGTACTCTTTCCTTATCTATTGCCAGGGAAATGCACTGCTGGCAAATGTCTATCAACATATCACCTGTAGGACGTTACAGGTTTTTTAATATTTCTATCAGTCCTAAATCGGGCTTATTAAGAGATGTTAAGGTTAACCGTACAAGAAATTTTTACGAATTGTAGAAGGTGTTTTTTTAAAACAACCCATCTTGTTTTTCATTCCTATACTAAACAAGGAATAAATGATGAATTGCTATATTTTGATTTGTTATAACATCCAATTTTCTTATTTTTCCGCCAACAATTTAACAAAATAGCCATTTATCTTCAGCAATATTCAATTCCATTTTAAAAGTACTTTTGGGTTAAATATTTTCTTCATTTTCAACAGGGCATAAATGGCTGATATTTGTACTGACATACGTGTTGAGTTTATCCAGTTCTAAAATGGTTTTATCTTTTTCAGCATTGCGATGATACATGGGTACAAATTTAGCCCCAATCACCAGTTCCTGCAGAGTATAAGAAGTTCGTGCCACCACAGTACTGCTAAACATATCGTCGAATGCTTTTACAAAAATTAATATTTCACCGCTGGTATTGGCAAAATCATCTTTTGTAAACTTATAAAAAGGGCTTTTTTCTGTAATGGGGTGCACAATGGTCCAGCTAAGTGTAAGTGAATTTACTTTATCGTATTCAAGGTCTAAAATAAAGAATTTGTTTTTTGGTAACCCGTTTTCTTCAACGATGATGCCTGCTGTAACTTTTGCTTCGGCATCCAGCAGGTTATTATTTTTAAAAGGTGCTACCCTCATCATAATAGCGAGGCCATTGTTGAAGGGGGCAAGCACGGCATTCTCACTAAAACGCACATACGCTTTGGGTTTAGAAAAACGTCCATAAAAAAGGCCAGTGGCTATAGCAAAACTTAGTAACCCTATCAATGCCTCAAAAGCCGCTACAGTACTGGTAGTAATGCCTTTGGGACTTATGCGGCCATAGCCTACTGTGGTAAATGTTTGGGCACTGAAAAAATACGCTTCGCCAAATTTTTCTGTTACCGTATTTGCAATAATGCCTTCAAGGTGTTCTATGCCAATGGCAAAATAAATTATAGCAAAAAGTAAATTTAGGAGTATGTAAAATAAAAAAAGAATAAGCAAAAATTTCCAGCGGGGCATTTGCAACATGGTATGATACCAGCTAATGCGGTCAAAATAAGGGATACCCCTTTTTTCAATGTTGGGGTGGCCATCTTTATTAACAAAGCGGCCACCATAATCATCATTATTAATGCCAAAGCCGGTGTTGATTTGCGCAGTTGCTTTTGTATTGATTTTGCGGAGTATTGCCATATTTTTTGTAACAATTAAAAACAAGTAATTATATTAACAACCGGTACTTACTGCAATTTATTTTATGTTTGTATTAAATTCCAGGTAATTTAAACAAACAGGAGTATATATAAAGCAATGATATCAGCAGGAAAAATTTTTCTTAAAAAAATAAAACACTTGCCTAAAGATAAGCTTAGAGAGAGAATCTTTTTAGGCGTAAAAAAATATATTAACGATTATCCCTATTATATCAGCATCCAGACAGTAAGTGCCTGTAATTTAAAATGCAAGCATTGCTTTATAAACGATTATCAAACAGATATTCATGATGGTGTAACAAGGATCATGAAGTTTGAAGAATTTGTGCTGTTTGCAGAAAGATTACGACCCATGATTCAGCAGGCTTCTTACATTACCTTTTCTACTTTTGAAGCGATCATGAACAAGAACCTGTTTAAGATGATGGACGTTATACTGGATATAAATCCTAAAATGCAGTTCCCGTTTTTATCCAACACCATGTTGATAACGAAAGAAAAAATTGACGAGTTGTGTAACTACCCGATCTCAGAAGTAAATATTTCTCTGGATGGCTATACTAAAAAGACAGTAGAAGATTTTAAAACAGAAGTAAATTTTGAAAAGATCATTGATACGATCAGGCTGTTTAAAAATTCAACTTTAAAAAATAAAATAGCGGTAACCTTTGTAGCACATAAAAATAACATAGCAGAATTACCGGCGTATGTAAATTTTGTTCACCAACTGGGCATAAAACAAATTTATGTAAGTAACATACTCACTTTTACGCCGGCATTGGCAGGCATGGAATTGTACACAAAGGATGGCAACAAAGAGGCAATGCAATTGTTTGAAGCTGCCATTAAAAATGCCAGAACGAATGGCCAGGCAATTAATATACCCCGCCTTAAACCTGAGCAATTGGGTTGCCAGGCCGTAGAAACATTTTTTGTAGACATCAATGGAAATGTAGCACCCTGTGATTTTTTAGGTGTTACCACTCCATTTACTTTGTGGGGCGAAACCATACAAAACCCACCGGTATTGTATGGCAATATTTTTAAGGATGAGCCGATAAAAATTTACAGAAATCCTGAGTTTAAAATATTCAGAAAAAAGCATCAGTTAGGCGAGGATTTACCGGGAGTTTGCAAAAACTGCATTGATGCATACGGGTTAATGTGCAGTAACAGGGTAATTCATAATTAACCAAAAATTATGGATACCGCCTTAGATAATCTCAATACCGGCTTTAAACAAAAACTGTTAAGTGGAATTATCTGGAGAGCACTCAATGTAATGTTTGCTTTTATTTTTAATGCACTTTTCGTAAGGCAGATGGGGGCAGCATCAAGCGGCATTTTTTTTTATTTACTGAACAATTTATTTTTTGCAGTACTGTTTTTAAGTGGCGGGTTAGAAAGCGGAATCAGTTATTACAATGCCCGTAAAGAGCAAAGCAGTTCTTATTTTTTTAGCCTCAGCCTTGCCTGGAGTTTTACAGCAACAGCTTTATTTTTTATTATTATTCATGTTATATCTCAAGAGGTTTTAAATATTAAGGGTAGGTACCAGTTTTTAACCATGTATGTTTTTGGTTCAATGCTCAATGGCTTTTTAAGTGCTATTTATTTTACCAATCATGATAGCAAAGCACCCAATATTTTAGCTGCTTTCACAAACACCTTATTGATCCTGCTATTACCAGACATGCCCTGGATAAACCGGAGTATCTCCTTTGAACTGTATGTAAATATTTATTTATGTGCGGTGTTATTTTCACCGGTAATTTTATCAGCTTTGCTACTGATAAAGAAAGTTCAGTTTTCAGTCTCATTTATTAAGACTGCTTCTATAAAGCCCTTACTTTTATTTAGCTTTCATTCGTTTATTATTGGCTTGCTATTTAATTTATTAAAAAGCAGCGATTACTGGCTGGTAAAAAAATGGTGTACCATTTCAGATGCCGGCAATTATTACCAGGCATCCAAAATAATGCAGTTGTTGTTGTTGCTACCCGCCATGGCTTCTTTTTCCTTGTATCCGTTGATCGTGCAATCAATACAGAAAAATGAAAAAAATAATGAGCAGTCAGCAACCATTGAAAGGGTATTAAAACTAGTAGGCTTGTACTTTTTTATAGCACTTTTTTTAAGCGTGGCAGTAATAATAACCGGTTATTGGATTTTTCCTTTCTTGTATGGGATATCTTTTGGCAACATGTATCTGGTTACGTTATTACTAATTCCGGGTTTGCTTTTTTTTGCTGCTAGTTACCCGCTGACAACTTTTTTTTCGGGTAAAAAACAAAACATTACCACAATTATTTTTTTGTGTATTGCCATAGTGGTAATGCTTTTTTGCAATATTATTTTAACGCCCAGGTTTTTTATTTATGGCGCTGCCATCAGTAGCTCAGTTGCTAATGTTATTTATTTTGGTTTGCTGTTTCGTAAATTCCTAGTTCAAAACAACCTGCCTTTGAATATAAAAACCTTTCGTGGTATGTATAAAATCAATGCCATTTTAAAAAGCCTGATCAGTATAAAATGAGTGAGATAAAAGTTTATATTGGTTGTTGTAAAAAAGATTTTTATTTGCTTAGAAGTTGCATAGCCAGTATCCGCTACTGGAATAAACAGGTGCCTGTGTATTTACTAAAGGATTTTTCGAAAGGAGATTTTGATACCGTGGAATTGGAAACGATTTTTAATGCTGCAGTTGTTGAAACAAAGTATAAAAAATTGGGAGGTTATATGAAACTGCAGCCCTATATAGAGCATCCCGATGAACAGATTTTTTTACAGGATGCAGATATGGTATGGCTTGGCGATATAATGCTGTTGTTAAAAAATATTGCCACAGATATTGCGGTGCAAACATATACGCCTGAGGATTTGGATACTGAATTAAACCGTTGGTATTTTAACACTTCCAGACTTAAAGCGTATTACCAATCATATAAATACCCCGGTTTTGTTTTTAATTGCGGAAGCATTTTTATGAAAACAAACATCTTTCAGGAAAGTAATTTTAAGGACATTATTGTTTGGCAAGAGTTTACCAGACCAACACACGACAAAGTATTTCTTTGTGAAGATCAGGGAATAATAAATTATGTAGTTGCCCGGAAGTACAACAGCAAATTAATTACTATAACAAGTATCGAGTTTCAAATACCATCGGAAACAGATGAAGCCAAAAGGTATAACCTTGAAAAAATTAAAAAGTATGATGCACGTACTGTAATTGTACATTGGCTGGGAACCAAAAACGGGCTCAATGGTTTTTGTGCTGCCAGTCATTTGCTTCGCTTTTATGAAAGACAATATTATAACCAGGTAAACAATGGCAAAATAAAAATTCTCATTGACAGGCTGAGCCGGACAATAAGATATTTTGATAAGTTTATGTATGAATCAGTAAAGAAAATTTATTACGCTTTTATTCCATCAAAAAAATGAGTGTAGTCGATAATTGTCTTTTTTGTGAGAGCAATAAAATTGTTGTAACCCGGCAACTGCCCATTCATTTCAATACTAAAATATTTACCTGGAATAAGTGTGAAAATTGCGGACTTCTTTTTTTATTGCCGCATTTAAGTAATAGTGATAAGGAGATCATGTACCGGTATAATTATCATGAAACTTACTATTTTAAATATACAGAAGATTATAGGAAGCAGTTACAAATAATTGAATCGTTTAAAAAAAGAACCTTCCTGGATTTTGGATGTGGGGATGCCGGATTGATATCTTTTCTGCAAAAAAATAATTACACCGTTACCGGAGTAGAATATGATGAAAAACTGGTGGAAATACTAAAATCAAAATTTGAAGGAATAAATTTTATTCAGGAAAGCGACTTTTGGAACACTACAACAACATTTGATATCATACACCTGGGCGATGTGCTGGAGCATGTGGGCAATCCGAAAGAACTTATGAATCAGCTTAAAAAAAAATTAAACACAGATGGTGTTTTTTTTATTGAAGGGCCATTGGAATGTAACCCCTGCCTGGGTTACTATTTTAGAAAAGGTACTTATTTTATCAGGAATATTCTAAACAGGGAATCTTTGAGGGTAAAATATCCATACCATATTACCTACAGCAATGCCAGAAATCAACAGTTATTTTTTAATCAACTTCAATTAGAAAAAATAAATTTTAAAGTGGGAGAAGAAGGGTGGCCTTATATTGATAGGTTGGCTGAAATAAAATCACCGTGGTTATTACTGCAATACCTGGTTTCTCGATGTTCTGCTTTCATATCTTCTTTTATTCCACGTTGGGGAAACAGGTTTATTTACATAGCTAAACAGAAATAAATGAGGTGTAGCGTACCTGAATTCACCTCTTTTTTTATTTTAATTCTCCTTCATTGCAATTTAATAAGAAAACCTGCGTTTAATACTTGGTTTTTCATAGGATATTGGATTTTAAAGCGGGCTGGATTTCTATCCGGCCTTATTTTTTCTCCCCTGGCATAAGATCCAATAATGTAAATGTTATCATCTGGAAAATCAGGTTAATGATTAAGCGGATTTAAATACAATCACTTTGCAGTTCGTTTCTTTGCTATCTTTTGTGTAATTTTTCCAATATCGCAGGTTACTTTATAAATAAAATTAAGCTGTTCAACAAGTTGCTTATCTATCCTGTCTTCTATAGCATGCACTGCTTTAACCGGCATTGTATCTTCATCTAATGAATTATTATTCAGTTGCAGCAAGCTTTGCTTTAGGATGGTGATAGATTTTTTTACAGGTAATAAAACTTCCCTGGCGTACATGCCTGGTTGCCTGGTAACCATGCTTGCAGTAAGGCTTGCAATATTGCTGGACAGTACATGGTTCAATACTACAAATTCATAAATTTCCTGGCTGTTGCGTTGCTTGCTTTTTGGTTCGGATAACATGCGTTGAAACGCAGCCGAAAGATTGGCAGTGCTTACATATAATTCTTTTCTTACCAATTTGTATTCAAGTTGTGATTGGTGGCTGCCTGAAAAAAATGCTGCCAGTTGTTGAAGGTAACTTTCATTGGCCTTTAATACCTGCACCATATAGCTTTCCAGCTGTACCGACTCCCAGTGTGGAAATAAAAAATAACTGGCGGTAAAGGCCAGTATGGAAGCAATGCCTGTATCCAGCAAACGCTCTTCTGCAATGTTTACAAAGCCCATACCCAGCAGGCTAAAAAGTATGATTACATAAGGCGTCATAAAAATTACCGTAACAATATAGTTAACACGGATAAATGTGTAGGTGACGAGCATAAAAAAGATGATCAGTGCAAAAAGGATGGTACGGTCGTGTATTAGATAAATTAGGAGCAACCCTATTAACCCTCCAGCAATAGTGCCGAATAATCTTTCCAGATTTCGTTGTTTGGTGAGGCTGAAACCGGGTTTTAAAATAACAATGATGGTTAACAATATCCAGTAGCTATGGTGTGCATCGGGCAGTAATTTGGCAATGATAAATCCTGTGACGCAGGTAATCATCATCCTTAATGAATGACGGTATACGGAAGAGTCCAGTTCAAGATTGCTGATGAATAAATTGCTGTTGATAACCTGGTGAGATACAAATTTTGAGTATTCATTATCAGTACGCAGGTTTCTTTTTAAGGCAGTACCTGCTTTAAAATAATTCATCAGCTCATCAGCTCTTTCTCCAAGATTGCGAAGGTTTACGAGTATTTTTTTTAGTACCAGGTTGCTGTTGTTTGGGTCTTCAATGGCATCTATTTTAGTTTTTAATGTGTCGAGTGCGGGCAATAATTCATATTCCTTTTTATACAGGCTGTTAGATTGTATAGCCAGGGCAATACGGTCTATTTCATCTGCAAGATCTTGTATCACTATGGATACTTCATTCAGGATATGGGTATCGGCAAACCGTTCCCTCAGCAGCGTATAGTCGTACCAGGTAGCCATGATGTTTTCGTAAAAGTCCATCACATCTGCAAAAGTCACCATCAGTAATTTGCCAGTGTCTGTAGGGTCTTTCATCAATTCCCTGTTCTTATACAACAGTTCTCTAAGTTCATCCTGTTTTTCATTTACTACTACCTGCTGCGCTATCAGTTTACGATACTCTTCCGTGATGTTGGTTTTAACATCATACAAGGAAGATTTTATCCGTAAAAAGCGGGCAGTTTCATGAAGGCAATTGCCCAGCAAACGCTGTGCAGGACGGTAGGGATATAATTTAAAAAAAACTAAAGCCACCAGCAGATACCAAAATCCTCCTGCAAGTACCAGCAGGCTATCATACAAAACATTCAATGGTGTTGCCATTCTATCCATGCGTAAAACCATTACCAGCAGCACTGCTGTGCCAAGTGATACGGCACGGTTGCCAAATACTGAGAACATAGTAAAGAAAAAAGAAGATAATAAAATTAGCAGGCCCATTAAAAAAATATTGGTATTTACAAGGCCGGTAACCAAGGTCATTAAAAAAGTAAACAGGATACAGTACAGCATACCGTTACGCTTATGTTCTACCGGGCCCGGGCCATCGGCCATACTTACACAAAGTGCACCCGTACTCATTATTAAACCAAGGTCCATCCTTCCAAATTGTGAAAAGATAAAGGCAGGCAAAATAATTTCCAGCGTCACCCTGATTCCATCAGCAAGGTATTGGCTAAATAAAAAATATTGTAGGTGTTGCCTGTTTGCCTTCATACAGTTGTAAGCTACTATTTATATCGGTAAGTTTTCCTGTCGGTCAAATGAAAGCTGAAAGCAGCCAGTATTTTTATGACTGTTTATTTTTGACTATTTTCTTAATAGCAACTTCGTTGTAAGCCATTGTGGCGATATCTTTAAGCATATTTTTTTTAATTTTTGTAAGTTCTACCAGTGTCCACCCCTGTTGCCCCCACTTATTATTTACCGGATAAATAATCGATTGATCGAATGCACAAAAAACAGATTGGTCAACCAATGATAACTTTAAGCAGGCCCGTTGATTTGGTTCATCAAGGGTTGCCCATATTTTTTTCTTTATCCTGAAAGATGTTTTTTCAAAGTGGGGCAGTGCTACCGTTTCAGGAAAGGAGAGTGCCAGTTTTCTAAAACCATTATTGTTTGCCATAAAATTCATTTTTTTCGGGTAGGCTATTTGTATGCATCAACAGGTATTTTCTTCAACCAGTTCAGGCAGCGAATGATCTTTACCAAGAATTGATTAGCCATAAATAAAGGCTCATTTTAAGTACAATAAAAATAACAGAAGGACTGCTTTTTTACTTACGGCTACATTATTAAAATAGTATAAAGTTAATACCAATTGGTTATTATTACAGTAAATTGTTGGCGAGATAAGCCTTCATTAAAACTGCGGTATTGCAGATTAAGCAGTTAAGTTTTTATGTTTGTGCTATAGCTTACAACTCAGGAAAAATATTTCAGGATGGCTACAAAAAAAATTCCCACCGGAGAACCGGCGGGGATTTTCTTAACCCTTAAAACAACCAACATCTAATATGTTGATACCTATACAACATGATATACGCAGTTTGGTTAAAAAGGGTTTGCTTATATCGTTAAAAAATTATGTTAAAACACTTCTCAACTAATTACGGGGCTATTATAGTAGTGCTATATCCAGCACCTGCTGCATCGTTTTTACATAATGGAATTTTATCCCTTTAATAAAAACAGGATTTATTTCCAACACATCTTTTTCATTTTGCCAGCACATAATGATCTCTTTAATACCAGAGCGTTTAGCAGCAAGCACTTTTTCTTTAATACCCCCAACCGGCAATACCTGCCCACGCAGTGTTATCTCACCCGTCATAGCGAGATAGGATTTTATTTTACGCCCGGTAAATGCGCTGGTAAGTGCCGTCATCATGGTGATGCCTGCACTTGGACCATCCTTAGGTACTGCGCCTTCAGGCACGTGTATATGTATGTTCTTCTTATTAAACATTTCAGGGTCAATGTTTAATTTTTTAGCATTTACCTGTAGCCAGGTATATGCTGTGGTGGCACTTTCCTTCATCACATTGCCCAGGTTGCCCGTCATTTTAAGTTCGCCCTTACCATCACTCAAACTAATTTCTATAAAAAGAATGTCGCCACCAACGTAAGTCCAGGCAAGGCCGACTGCCACACCGGCCATATTTGCTGTTTTGTACATTTCATTGCTAAAACGGGGCTTCCCCAAAATGCGGTCTACATCATTTGCTGTAAGGGTTGGTTTTAATTTATTTTTCGTAGCATATTGCATAGCAAGGTTACGCATAACTGCTGCCAGTTGCCTGTCAAGGTCACGTACACCGCTCTCACGGGTGTAAACTTCTATTATTTTTTCAATAACCTTATCACTCGACCTGATTTTTACATTTTTTAAACCATGTGCCTCCTGTTGCTTGGGTATAAGGTGTTGTTTGGCAATTTCAATCTTTTCTTCCACCGCATAACCGCTCAGGTCAATGATCTCCAGACGATCTCTTAATGCAGGCTGAATATTGTTGATGTTATTGGCTGTAGCAATAAACAATACCTTACTAAGATCGTATTCCATCTCCAGGTAATTATCGTAAAAACTATTATTTTGTTCAGGATCCAATACTTCCAATAAGGCAGATGAAGGGTCACCCCGCTGATCGTTTCCAACCTTATCAATCTCATCAAGTATCATAACAGGGTTACTGCTTTTTATTTTACGGATAGACTGAATGATCCTGCCCGGCATAGCACCAATATAGGTTTTTCGGTGGCCGCGTATTTCACTTTCATCATGTAATCCACCCAAACTAACCCTAACATATTTACGTGCAATGGCATGGGCAATACTTTTGCCCAAACTTGTTTTACCAATTCCAGGAGGCCCCACAAAGCAAAGAATGGGACTTTTCATATCGCCTTTTAACTTTAATACTGCCAGGTATTCCAGTATTCTTTCTTTTATTTTATGCATACCATAATGGTCATGGTCCAATACTTTTCTTGCTTTTTTCAGGTCGTAGCTGTCTGGCGTATAGTCTTCCCAGGGTAGGTCCAGCATCAGGTCAAGGTGATTGTACACAACAGAATAATCAGGGGTGCTCGGATGCATACGCTCCAGCTTTTCAGCCCCTTTAATAAACATCTCTTTGGCTGCAATAGGCCATTTTTTTCCTTCTGCCTTTTTTAGCATCTCTTTTACTTCTGCCACATTATCGCCACCCAGTTCTTCCTTAATGGCCTTCATTTGTTGCTGCAGAAAATATTCTTTTTGCTGCTTGTCTAACTCTGCCCTTGTTTTATTAGTTACTTTATTTTTTAGTTCTGCGTACTGCAACTCCGTTTGCATAAGGTTCATCAACAATTCAGCCCTGGCCTTAATATTATTGATCACTAACAGCCTCTGCTTATCTTTAATATCGCTGTTTAAGTTGCTGCTTACAAAATGAATCAGGAAGGATGGGTTCTCAATATTTTTTAAAATAATGGCCGCTTCGCTGGGAAGGTTGGGAGAGATACTGATGATCTGCGAGGCAAGGTCTTTGATACTGCCTACCATAGCTTCAAAGTCATTGTCATCTTTCAATACATCTTCATCAAGCGTTTTTATTTTTGCTTTAAAATAAGGGTCTTCACTGGTTATTTCCTCTACCTTAAAACGCTTTTTACCCTGAATGATAATGGTGGTGCCACCATCTGGCATTTTTATCAGTTTGGCTATTTTAGCAATGGTGCCAATTTCTTCCAAATCACTTACGGTAGGCTCCTCCACACTACTGTCTTTTTGCGCTATCACGCCTATCAATTTGTCAGCCTTGTAGGCATCACTTACTGCTTTAATACTTTTATCCCTGCCCACCGTGATGGGCAAAACTACTCCCGGAAAAAGTACCGTATTGCGCAAAGGTAAAAGGGGCAATTCATCTGGAATTGGCTGTGCATCGTTGTCTTCACCGCCATCTTCATTCAGTGGAATGATTGGCATAAACTCCATTTCTTCTTCCATTCCTGGTATAAAAAACTTATTATCCATAATTAAATTAATATAAAGCCAATATGTCAAAACCAACAGTTAAATCTGCAAATTTTGTTTGGCGTTGTATATAGTCAACATTAATGCCGAAAGGTAGGAGTGACTTCAAAAGCTTTATAAAAATTATCCCGCCTTTGTTGTTTGTTTCCTTCATCAATACAGGCAGAACTGCATTTTTTTTATTGATTCATTTCAACTTTTAGAGCTAATAAAATAAAAGCCTTTTACCTGCTTCTTTTTTTTATAAATCATATGGCAGGCTTTACCATTAATTATTTTTATAACGAATTAAAAAGTAGTATTGGTATCTCACTTTCATAACTTGATACAAATAAAAAAAATAATCATCGGATAAAGCCTTAATAAAATACAAAGGTATCTTCGCAACATTATGTATATCCGGTGCACAGACAAAGAGCTAAATATTTTTAATAAAATCGCCAAAGCTGCAACAACATTGCAGGTGCCTTGCTATGTGATTGGAGGATTTGTGAGAGATAGTATTATTGGCCGCAATACCAAAGACATAGATATTGTTTGTATAGGAGATGGCATTGCGCTTGCACATGTTTCAGCCGAACAGTTTTCTCCAAAACCTGTTGTAAATTTTTTTAAAAATTTTGGAACCGCACATATAAAAGTGCAGGATGAAGAAATTGAATTCGTTGGTGCAAGAAAAGAAAGTTATACCTATGATAGCCGCAAGCCGCAGGTGAAGGCCGGAACATTAAATGATGACCAGGACAGGCGTGATTTTACCATTAATGCACTCGCCATCAGTCTTAATAAAGAAAATTTTGGCGAATTGATAGACCCGTTTAATGGGATAGATGATATTGAACAAAAGATCATTAAAACACCACTGCCGCCGGCACAAACCTTTAGCGATGACCCGTTGCGTATGATGAGGGCTATTCGTTTTGCCACCCAGTTAAATTTTACCATCGAAGAAAAAACCTTTGCCGCCATTGGCGAAAACAAGGAACGGATAAAAATTGTGAGCGGCGAACGTATTGCCGATGAATTGAATAAAATTCTGCTCTGCAAAAAGCCTTCTATTGGTTTTGATCTGTTGTATAAAAGCGGCTTATTGAAAATTATTTTTCCGCAAATGGTTGACCTTGCCGGTGCAGAATACATAGATGGCAAAGGGCATAAGGATAACTTCTACCACACCTTACAGGTAATAGATAATATTGCCGAAAATACGGATGACCTTTGGCTTCGCTGGGCAGCAGTATTACATGATATTGCCAAACCAGCAACAAAGAAATTTGAAGAAGGGCATGGCTGGACCTTTCACGGGCATGAAGTGGTTGGCGGCAGAATGGTGCCAAAAATTTTTGCTAAATTAAAACTACCGCAAAACGAAAAAATGAGGTTTGTGCGAAAATTGGTGGAGCTGCATTTAAGGCCCATCAGTTTAACAAAAGAGAATATCACAGACTCGGCTATACGCAGATTACTTTTTGATGCGGGAGAAGATTTTGATGCGTTGATGACCTTATGCAATGCAGACATTACCAGTAAGAATAAACAAAAAGTGAAACGCTTTTTAGAAAATTTTGAAATGGTTCGTCAGCGCTCTGCAGAAGTGGAAGCCAGCGATCAGTTACGCAACTGGCAGCCACCCATAACTGGCGAGTTGATTATGCAAATATTTAACCTTGCCCCAGGGAGGGCAGTAGGGGATTTAAAAAATGCCATTCGTGAAGCAATTTTAGAAGGAGACATACCTAATGAGTATGAAGCAGCCTTTGATTTTATGGTGCAAAAGGCAGCAGGGATGGGCATTTTATATAAGCCATGATTTATTAGCAATTATTCCATTATCAATTCTTAATTTTACAATATGGCAATTTTACGTTTTAGAATTTATTGGGAAGATGACGACAGTATCTACAGGGATGTGGTTATAAAACACATACAAAATTTTGCAGACCTGCACCTGTGTATTTTAAAGAGTTTTGAGTTTGACAGTAAACACAAAGCCACGTTCTATCGCAGTAATGACAACTGGCTGCGGGGCAGGGAAATTTCTTTGGAAAAATACGACGACAAAGTTTACAAGGTAGATCCGATGATAATGACCGAAGTAACAATGGGATCGGAAATAAAAGACCCTAATCAAAAGTTTGTATATGTGTATGACTTTAATAAGTTCTGGACCTTTAAGGTAGAGCTTATTAATGTAGATAAAGAAGAGAATAAAAAATTAACCTATCCCGTGTGTATCCGCACAGAAGGTATTGCCCCATCCCAATACGGCACTAAAGGATTAATAGATAAACGCCTGGCCGAAGTAGAAGAAAAATATGATTTGAACGCCGCCGCTATGCTGGAAGGATTTAGCCAGGAGGATGAAGATGGAAATGCCACCGAAAGCAGTGAAGAAGAAACCACCGGCGGAGAAGAAACACAGGAAGACTTTTAGTTTGATTGATAATATTTTTTTAATGGATAATAGATAACAGAATAATTGATGATCTTTTCTCCTCGTTATCTGTTTCTGTTTAGGGGGCTTCAACATATTTCATTAAATTATTTGCGAAGATCATAGCCACAGCATACGATTCGATAATTGGTTGGTTCCGGAGTTGAACATGTTATCCATTAGCAATTAAACAATTATCAATTGCCTCCCTTCGTGAAATATATCAATTATGAAAAAGACCTGTATCATTATAGTTGGCCCAACCGCTATTGGTAAAACTGCATTGGCTATTCAAGTGGCCCAATATTTTTCAAGCTCCATTATATCGGCAGATAGCCGCCAGTGTTTTAAGGAATTAAATATTGGTGTGGCCAAACCATCGGCAGAAGAACTGCAAATGGTAAAGCATTACTTCATCAATTCCCACTCTATAAAAGATACTTTAAATGCAGCTATTTTTGAACAGTATGCATTGGAGAAAGCCAGGCAGATATTTACACAACATGATGTGGCTGTAATGGTTGGTGGCACAGGGTTGTACGTAAAAACATTTGCAAATGGCATTGATGAAGTTCCTTTTATAAAGCCAGCAATAAGGGAAAAAATTATTGCTGATTATGAATGGGAAGGACTGGAATGGCTGCAAAAAGAAGTAGAGAAAAATGACATTTTATATTTTGAAAAGGGAGAAATGAAAAACCCACAGCGGTTAATGAGGGCATTGGAAGTTAAATTATCTACTGGCAAATCCATCATCGAATTTCAAACACAACAAAAACGTAACAGGGATTTTAATATCATAAAAATTGGCCTTGAAATGCTAAGGGAAGAACTTAATAAAAAAATCAACAGCAGGGTAGATACCATGATGAAAAATGGTTTGCTAAACGAAGTAAAAACCCTGGTGCCTTACAAACAATTGAATGCCTTACAGACAGTTGGCTACCGGGAATTATTCGGA
>JANYFT010000152.1 GCA_025359625.1 Ferruginibacter sp. | reverse complement strand
ATCATTTTTAAAAAATGATTGTATTAAATCAAATATTTACTAAAGTTTTTTTAATATTTTATAAAAATCATATTCGGTTAACGATCTGATGAAAGGATCTTAGACTGCAATTTTGTATCAATAATGGTCGTTATTTTGTCTTATAAATTAAAATAAAAACCTAAAAAATACAAAATGAAAAATTTAATTCAAAAAGGATTAGTAACATTGGCAATCATTTTTGGCTTACAGATTTCAGCTATGGCTGAAGGACCTGTTGCTAATTCAGAAGTAGGTACCAGCGGTGCTGCAGTGGTAGGATATTTTTTATTATTAGTAGCGTTTATTGTTGTTCCTGCCTTTAAAAAGAGTCGGCATACAGCTCACTAACATCATTTTAATAAATAAGATTTGGCTGTCTCAAAAGGGCAGCTTTATTATTTTGTGAAAATTCTTTTTACCCAACCATGGCTTTATCCTATATTTTTTTGTGCTTGCAAATCTGGCGATAACAATTCCAAAAAGAACTACCATAATTAATCCAACTATCGGGGTTTGAATTTAAAGAGTTATAGATCAGGCAGAATTCCTGCCTGCATTGATGATACCAAATGATGATCGCATCACTAATTTCTCATAGGTTGATTTTAAAGGCGAATCAATAAGCCCATCTTCTATTTCACGTATGTTTATGATGGCAAATTGTTGAATAGTTAACAAAGGCATTACTATTTTTTCCCTCATTGCAATTGATAACAGGTCAACGGGGTAATCGCTCATCAATTCTTTTTTTCCTGAAATTTTTAAAATGTAAAGCCTGCTCAAATTAAATTCTTCGTAAATGATTGTCCATATTTCTGCATACTTAGGATCTTTTGATAAAAATTCGGTTAATGGAAAAAAGCATTTCTTCATGGCCATTTCACAGTTGTCGAGTAATGTCTTAAAAAACAAAGATTTGTTGTACAATACTTTTAGTTCGCCAAATTTTCCTTGCTTATCCAGTTCCTGCAAAGCGGATCCTACACCAAAATATCCGGTTACATTTTGTTTTAATTGTGCCCATGCACCCACATAAGGAATTGCACGCAGATCTTTTAAGGAAAGTTTATTATTACCAGATCGCTTTGCCGGCCTGCTTCCAATATTGGTTTCGCTATAAAATTTAAGGGGACTAACCTGTGATAAATAATCAGTAAACCTGGGATGATTTTTTAAAGAACTATATTTTATAAAACTTACCTCCGCTAATTGGTTCAATAATTTTTCTTCTACTTCTTCAAGTGTAACATGCCGGTTATTAAAAAGCTCATTTGATATGCCCGCATGCAACAGCTGTTCAATATTAAACTGGGCACCTTCAACAGTACCAAAACTGGAGCTTACCGTTTGGCCTTGTATGGTCAATTGAATTTCTTTGTTCGAAATATTGCTTCCCATAGATGCATAGAACTTATGCGTTTTACCACCGCCTCTTGATGGAGGGCCGCCCCGGCCGTCAAAAAATAGTACCTCAATATTATATTCTTTCGAAATAGTAGTAAGGTTTTCTTTTGCTTTGTAAATACCCCAGTTGGCCATTAAATAACCGCCATCTTTAGTACCGTCACTAAAGCCCAGCATAATGGTTTGGTATTTTTTTCTTTGGGTAAGATGGGCAGCATAAATTTCATTGGCATACAATTGCCGCATAACACCAGCAGCATTTTGAAGGTCTTCAACGGTTTCAAATAAAGGAACAATATGTACACTAAGCTCTTCTTTTTTCCAACCGCATAATAAAAACAATCCATACACTTCCAGCACATTTAGTGCACTGTTACATTGGCTGATGATGTAGCGGTTGCATCCTGCCTCTCCATTAAAATCCTGTATATTTTTAATAGCTTTTATTGTTGCAATGGTATCAGTTACCAAAGGGTCATCAAAACTTTCTTCGTTTAATGTGATAGTTATATTTGTTAGGATATTTATTTTTTCTTCAGCAGAAAGGCTGGTATAATCAGCAGGCAAATAGCCTGTTTTTTTTGCAATGGCTTCCAATACTGTGCTATGTACAGTGCTTTCCTGGCGTACATCTAACGATGCAAAATGTAAACCGAATACATTCACTTTATTAATAAAATTATCAACCAGGTAAAGAAACAATCCATTGTGTTTGTAAATTAATATTTCCCTTATTTTACTCAACTCATCAAGTATGTGTTTTTTACTTAAAGCAGTACGCTGGCCCGGAATAAAAATATTATCATACATCTCTGTTTCAAGATCGGCCAAAATAGTATCTACCCCTTCAAATGTTAAACGGCGTTTAATGCGCCTTATTTCCAGGTAATAAGATTTAATAATGCTGCCCCTTAACGCATCGGCAACTTTTAAAGTGGTGCCAACTTTTACAAAAGGATTACCATCCCTGTCGCCCCCCGGCCAAAAACCCATGGCAATAATGGGGTTGCTTGCATCAATAGCATTAGGAAACTGGCTCTTTAAAAAAGACATAATTCTTCCGGCTGCTGCATAAAAAATATTTTCAAGATACCATACCAGGTTTAGTGCCTCGTCATAAGGTGTAGGTTTTTGTTTTTTAAAAAAAGGTGTTTTGCCTAATTGCTGCAGGTACATATTAATTTGTGCCGCATTATTTATTGCCAATGCTTTAGATAAATCGTTAATGATACCTAATACTGAACCTGGATAAAACTGGGTGGGGTGGGCTGTTAGTACCAACCTTACAGCAAAGGTTTTTAATTTGGCAGACAGTTCATCTTCTTTATTATTTTGAAGCACTTCACTTTCCAAATGTTTTAAAGTACCTACGCCGCCCATATCATTCACGTCTTTAAAAGAAGCATCCTCCAGAGCATCAAAAAGTACTACCTGCCTTTCTATATATTGAATAAACCGAAATAGCAGGTCCAGCCTTTCCTGTAGATTGGTATAGGTGGTATGCTTGGCAAAAAATTCTTCTATAATTTCAACCGGGCTTTGTTTTTTACGGTAGCCTTCTTCACAATTGTTTTGCAATAAAGACAAAAGGATGCCCGTTTTTTCAATACGGTGAAATGGAAGGGAAGTAAAAAGACCGTTGTATAATTGAAATTTTATTCCTACTAAGTTTTTAAAATGCTGCAATCCTGTAGACGATTGGTGATCCATATTCAATAATATTTAATAAAATGTAATTATGCTGGCAGCAATTACTTGTAAACCATGAAAATACTTAAAAAAATTCAAATCCTCTGATTAATACAATTGGTTTTAAAAAAAGTCTTGCTTTTTCTTATTTGCTGTGTTTTAAGCTTAGGAAATGATTTCCTTGTATTAAGGTTCATTCTTTTTTGCCCCTTATCAACCACTTACATCAGTCTAAGTTTAGCTTTTACATTTTTTTAAAAATGGAAAAAACGGAAAGTGTATGTAACTAACGACAATACAACATGTATGACACTAAGCGCTTAATTAGCAACACTAATATTTTGTTTCCGTGGTTGGTAAAATCTTCCACCCGAGGTCGGTCCCCACCGACCTGTAGCAAAATGAATTAGCTTACAAATAAAAGTGGAAGCAAAAAGACTTTAAATATAATGGACACCGTAATTCTTATACAGAATTAAATGAAGTTTATTTTTGGACAATCACTGTTAATAAATGGCAACATTTAGTAAAGCGGATTTAAATAAAATGATCATCATAATAGCCTTCAATGGTCGGTGCAAAGTGATCTGGTTAAAATATATGGTTACGTAATAATGCCCAATCATATGCACCTGATGTGGGAGCAATTAAATATGAATGGAAAAGGGTTTCCTAAAAATAGTTTCGAAAAGTTTACGGCCAAAACACTTGTCAACAACATGAAAGCAGCTAACGATCTGGCATTAAGAAATTATGCAGTAACGAAAGTAAAAAGGGTACATAACATCTGGTTAAGAGACCCTTTTGCAATAAAGAATCATTAACAAAGAAATGGCTGCACAAAAATTAGATTACATGCATTTGAACCCCGTGCAGCCTCATTGGCTATTGTGTAATCATCCTGCTGATTACAGGTTTTCATCAGCCAGACTTTACGAGCAAAATTTGGACGAGTTTGGAATAGTAACGCATTTTGGTAAAGTATTCTAAAGGAAGACGTGGTCGGTGGACACCAGACCACGGGAAGAAAGGTTTGCAGTTATGGGAAATGTACCAACCACGGAAGCAGAGTGAAAGAGGTTTGGTGGATGTTTTTGCATTCGTAATAATGCCCAATCATATTCATCTTATCTGGCCACCAATGCCTTAAATGGAAAAGAAACAGCGCAGGGTTCTTTTTTAAAATTTACAGCACATACATTTAAAAAAATGTTATCCGGCAACAATGCTCAATTGGCAAAGTATGCGGTTGATGCACACAATAAAAAATATGAATTTTGGCAAAGAGACTTATTGCCTGTGCATCTTTATAGCAGGCAGATGATGTTGCAAAAACTAAACTATATTATCCTCAAGACTTTGGCAGTACACTGAAGCATTGCCACCAATTCATGGGATTATTATTACTCCTATGCCAGGTATTATGAAATGAATCAAAAAAACTTTTATTTTTTAAAAGATGAAGGGAAGAGTTTTACCATTGCAGAGTGGTTCATGAAGGACACGAACCACGGCAGGGGAAAAAAGGGTTTTCAGTGATGGAAAATGTACCAACCACGGAAGCAAAAATTCCTAAAGCGATATATCTCATTGCGGTCATTAAAATGTTATTGTCAACTTGTACTTTTGAGGGTTAAATCTTTTATATTGAGTAAATTAATTCTACAAATTTTTCTTTTGAATTTTATCGTGGATCTTCAAATATTCTGGTAAAGCAGCGGAACCATACCATTGATATAGTTCTACAGCCAACATCCCTTCGTGTACAGCCGGATCAGTGGCAAGTAACACATTTGCTTCTTCAATTGTTTTTACGTTTAATATAAAGATACCTTCATAGGATTTTTCATTCTTCTTCAATGGGCCTGCTACTACTAATTTCTTTGTACCGGCCAGCCGGATAATGTTATTGATATGACCCATGAACAAGCTGTCACTAACTTTTTTTTCAAACGTTTTTGTACCTGGTTTTAAAATCACCAATACATAAAACTTCATTCCATAATCATCTCCACCAAGAGAATCAGCAATCACTTTATCGTAGTTGGAATTGTTGGCCTGGCTAAATGAGTTAAGGCAGACAAATAAGACGAGGACAATTAGAGCTAAATTTTTCATACTGTTATAATGTTGTTCGGCATCACCATTAAATATATTTAGTTATCATTAATAGCAAAGGCTAAAAAAAACCAAGCAAAAAATAAGGTAGACGAACTTTTTATGTTCATTTCCAAGCTCCCAAAATTGCTCCCATAATGCACAAGGCTGCAAGGCAATAGCCCCCGTTAATAAAAATATAGCGGGCTGTCTTTTGTTCAAATAATCCAACTATTGCAATGCCGCAAAATACCCATACGCCTGTTAACAGGCCGTAGAACAATCCAAGCTTTAAATCAAGGTTAGGAGTGTTGCTTAAAAACATGCCTAAGTTTACTGCCATTACCAAAGAAAGTAGAAGCGACCAGCCGAACACCCTGGCTTTGTTGCTTTTCTTAATAACCTCTTCGGTTAAATTATTTTCCTTCATCCAGGCTTTTCCCATCAGTGCAGGAGAATACCAAACACCTCCTAATATGAAAGCAGAAATTCCGGCTGTCAGGACAGCGAGCCAATTAAGAGCATCCATAATAATTAATTTATCTTTTGAGTATCTAAGGTATTTTCTATTTTTGATTATTAGAAAGTAAAAGGAATGAAACCGGAAAAAAAGGCGATAAAGATTACTGCAACAAAACCACTTCATTTGAATGATATTGGATTCAGGCTGGTGCTTATTCCTTTTTTTGGTATTGCTATACCACTGATGACGCACATGACAGGGTCATCTGACTTTACCCATTGGAAGTTGAAGCTTTCTTACGGGTACACCATTTTGCTTGCCTTTATCATCTGGCAGGGCAATCGTTATTTGCTCTTTAGTCTTCGAAATTATTTTGATTGGTTTAATAAACCCTTACGAAAAATTGCTGCCTTAATTCTTGCAGTAACCTTTTTTACCATACCCATAAGTGAATTGCTATTAATTGGCTGGTATCATCTTTTTAAAGATGGGCAGGTTGATTGGCAGGTAGTAAATACGTCTACCCTCATTATAATGATCTGCGTTTTATTTATCACGCATGTTTACGAAACTGTTTTCCTTGTAAAAGATTCGGAAACTGAGATGGTAAGGAATGAACAATTAGAAAGAGCAAAAGCGGAAGCAGAATTGCAGGCTCTAAAAAACCAGATTGACCCCCATTTTATGTTTAATTCGCTAAACACCATCTCTTATTTGATAGATGAAAGCCCTGCCAAGGCAAAAGAGTTTAACGAGCATTTGGCGGATGTGTATCGCTATATATTGCAAAACAAAAGCCGGGATCTGGTGGTTGTGGAGGAGGAGTTACTTTTTTTGCAGGACTATTTTTCTTTACAAGAAATTAGATATGGTGCGGCGGTTTTGTTGCAAATTGACATTCCAGAAGAAACCACTACAGGATATTTAATGCCTCCGATCTCCCTGCAGATTCTTGCTGAAAATGCTTTTAAGCACAATGAATTCAGTTCGCAAAGTCCGTTATGTGTCACAGTAATGTATCAAAATGAAAAATTAGTAGTTAAAAATAAGGTGCTGCGAAAAGCTACTGGCAAAAACTCTGCAAAAGTGGGTCTTGCCAACCTTCAGGAAAGATACCGGCTTACAACTGAAAAGTCCATTGAGGTATTTGAAAATGATATTTCTTTTATTGTGCACCTTCCTTTATTAAAAATGGATTAAGGATATGAAAGCAGTAATTATTGAAGATGAAATACCGGCTATGAGAAAGCTTAAAAAGATGCTTATTGGTTATCGAATGGATATTGAAGTAGTAAAAGAACTGGCGTCTATTCAGGAAGCTTTGCCTTGGTTTAAGAACAATGAATTGCCTGATCTTATTTTCATGGATATACAACTAAGTGACGGCCTTTCTTTTGACCTGATTGAAAAAGCAAACCTTACGTGTCCCATTATTTTTATTACCGCCTTTGATGAATATTGGCAGGAAGCCTTTGAACACAATAGCATTGACTACCTGCTTAAGCCCTTGAAAAAAGAACGGTTGGAAGTAGCCTTAAATAAATTTAATGAGATTACAGAATATTTTACAACCCGCTATCAAAATTTATTGTTGTATCAAAACAGCGGAAAACAATTTAAAGACCGGTTTTTGGTAAAGCGGGGAAGAGAGTTTGTTAGCATCAAAGCAGAAGACATTGCCTTTTTTTACGCTACACATAAGCTGGTTTGCTTAGTTGACGGAAGCGGTTCAAAATATATTTTAGACAGTTCGCTTGTTGAAGTTGAAAAACAAGTTGATCCCAAAATGTTTTTTAGGGTCAATCGAAAATATTTAGTGCAAATAAATTCAATTAAAAGGATGAAGGCCCTGCCAAAAAGCAAACTATTGATTGACATAATGCCTGTACCACCGGACGAGTTAATCGTTAGTTCAGAAAATAGCGGTGACTTTAAAGTTTGGATTGATAGATGAATAAAGCAGGGACGGAATCCTCTCCCGGCACTGTGTATTGGCAGAGGACGTTGTTGAGAAATAAATAATGAAATTTATTTTGGCTATTTTAAACACCCCCCAATAAACTCAAAAGTAGCCGCCATAAAACTTTCTATAAAAATGCAATTTATATTTTTGTAGCTTTAAACCATGAGCCGCAAATATAAATATTGGGATTGCAACAAAATGTATTTTATGAACTTTGCCACCGTAAATTGGATAGATGTTTTTAAAAGAAACGAGTACAAGGATGAAATTATAAAAGCAGGCAACCTTGCAAGCATAAAAAAGGGCTTGCGATATATGCCTGGTGTATCATGCCAACTGATATATACATGTAATAAGCAGCCACGATAAACCATTGGAAGATATAGTTGCTGAGACAAATATACTTTTTAAAACTAGATGCGTTAATTGCCCAGTGGTGAGCGTTTGGCAAAAAATTCTTCTATAATTTCAAATCCCCTGCTTCGTTTCCAATTATTTACTTAATTTAGCCCTCACAAAAGTGGTACACGTGAAATTATATATCATCCCATCCAAAATATCGTTAGCTATTCCTGCTATTGATACCACTACTTTTACAACAGGTACAACCCGTTAAGGGTTGCAAATTTTCATATTAACTTTGGGCAAATCGCTGTTTTTTCATTCCATGAAATAGTACAGCTACAATTTTACATCACATATACAACTAAAAGAAATGCAGGTTTTAAAGTTTGGAGGAAGTTCCGTAGCCAACGCAGCAAACATCAATAAAGTAATTGCCATAATAAAAGAGAAAGTTCAGGAAGATACTACCATTATTGTAGTATCTGCATTGGGCGGCATCACAGATATTTTATTACAATGCAGCCAACTGGCCGCCGAAGGCAATGAAGCGTACAAAGAAAAATTACACGAAGCTGAATTGCGCCATCTTACAACTGTAAAACAACTGATCACCATAACGCAACAAAGCGCTGTGTTAAGTTTGGTAAAAACTTTGTGTAACCAAATTGAAGACATCTGTACAGGTATTTTTTTGTTGAAAGAATTATCAGAACGTACTAAAGACAGAATCGTTAGTTATGGAGAAATTTTATCTTCAAAAATAATTGCTGCAAAATTAAATACAGACTCCACTCCATGCGAATGGGTAAACTCCGCAGAACTTATTATCACCAATGCCAATTATGGTGCAGCCACTGTTGAATTTGCGGTTACCAATAAAAACATTGTAGACTATTTTACCTTATCTGCTGCTTCATTATTTATGATGCCTGGTTTTATAGCTTCGGATGTTACCGGTTCCAGCACTACATTGGGAAGGGGAGGGTCTGATTATACCGCCGCCATAGTAGCTGCAGCTGCCAATGCAAAAGTATTAGAGATATGGACAGACGTATCGGGTATGATGACAGCCGATCCAAGATTGGTTAACAATGTAAGGATCATCCCCCAGATTTCTTACCAGGAAGCGATGGAGCTTTCTCATTTTGGCGCTAAAGTAATTTATCCGCCAACGATACAACCGGTAAGCAGCAAAGGAATACCCACATGGATAAAAAATACATTTGCACCACAGGATAAAGGAACGGTTATTCAAAAGGAATCCGATAATAGTGGCAACAGTATAAGTGGAATTTCCAGCATTAACAGCATTGCCTTGCTAAGCCTGGAAGGTAGCGGCATGGTGGGCATTCCGGGTTTTTCAAAAAGATTATTTGAAGCATTGGCAGTAAAGAAGATCAATGTTATCCTTATTACACAAAGTTCGTCTGAACATTCTATATGTGTAGGTATTGATGCAGCAAGCGCAGCCGATGCAAAGAAAGCGATTGATGAAGCATTTGCGTATGAGATTGAAACAAAAAAAGTAGACCCCATCATTGTGGAAAAAGATATGGCAATTGTAGCATTGGTAGGCGATAATATGAAAAGCCATCCCGGCATTAGTGGAAAAATGTTTGGTAACCTAGGCCGTAATGGCGTAAATGTAAGGGCTATTGCACAGGGATCTTCTGAAAGAAATATTTCTGCAGTTATATCTACACAGGATGTTAAAAAAGCCATCAATGTATTGCACGAAGAATTTTTTGAAACAGTGTATAAAGAGATTAATCTTTTTATTGCGGGGGTAGGTAATGTGGGCGGTAAATTAGTAGCGCAAATTCAGCAGCAGCAGCAATATCTTTTGCAAAACCTGCATTTAAAAATAAATGTAGTCGGTTTGGGTAACAGCAAAAAAATGCTTTTTAAAGATGAGGGTATTGATCTGAAACAATGGAAAGGATTATTGGTGAGTTATGGCGAAACAATGGACATGCAGCAATTTATTAACAGGATACAATCAAAGAATTTGCGCAATGCTGTTTTTGCAGATGTTACGGCAAATGAAATGGTAGCTACCTGTTATGAAGAGTTATTACAAAAAAGTATTTCTGTGGTTGCCTGTAATAAAATAGCCTGTTCCTCATCATACGATTATTATAAAAAATTAAAAAATCTTTCCAGGGAATTCAATGCTCAATTTTTATTTGAAACCAATGTGGGAGCCAGTTTGCCGATAATAGGAACACTCAATGATTTGTTGCGTGGAGGTGATAAAATAAACAGGATCCAGGCAGTATTGAGCGGTACACTTAATTTTGTTTTTAATAATTACGATGGTAAAAAAAGTTTTGCCACCATTGTAAAACAAGCGCAGGATGAAGGATACACAGAACCGGACCCACGACTTGATTTAAGTGGCAAAGATGTGATGCGGAAAATTATGATACTTGCCCGTGAAGCAGGTAACGTGATTGAAATGGAAGACATCGCAAACAATACATTTATGCCGCCTGCTTGCATGGTAGGGTCTGTGGACGACTTTTACAAATCAATGGAAGAGCATGAGGCTCATTTTAAAAATTTATTTGATGAGGCAGGGCCAGATAAATTAAAATTTGTTGCCAGTTTTGAGAACGGCAAAGCCTCTGTGGGCCTGCAGCACATCGGGCCTCATCACGATCTGTATCATTTATATGGCAAAGACAATATTGTGCTTTTTTACACGGATCGCTATGTTGAACAACCATTGGTAATAAAAGGTGCCGGTGCTGGTGCTGATGTAACTGCATCCGGCGTGTTTGGAGATATTATAAAAGCATCCAGGGTATAAGCCCCTCGCTAAGTTTCTTAAGCCAACTAAGCAATACAGTAAGTATGATGAATGAACAACAAAACGAAATACCTGCACAAAGCCCAAAAGATAGGGGTAGCATTGTAAAAGTTTTGGCGCCTGCAACGGTAGCCAACTTAGTTTGCGGTTTCGATGTGTTAGGCATGTGCCTGCATGAACCCAATGATTTAATGGAAATTAAATTGCTGGACGAAAAGAAAATCATTATCATCAGCGCCGACGGCTACCCATTACCGTTAGACCCTGCACAGAATACTGCCGGCGCTCCTTTGGTAGAAATGATCAATGAGATGCCTGGTAATATTGGCTTTGAGGTAACCATTCATAAAAAAATAAAACCCGGTAGTGGCATTGGTTCAAGTGCAGCCAGCGCCGCAGGAGCAGTAGTGGGTGCCAATCATTTATTGGGTAATTTTTTTTCTAAACAGGATTTGGTACGCTTTGCCATGTTCGGTGAAAAAGTGGCTTCTGGTGTAAAACATGCCGATAATATCGCACCCTGTATTTATGGTGGCATCACTTTGATACGCAGCATCCATCCGCTGGATATTGTGCCTATTCCTGCACCGGAATTATTTGTAACTATTGTTCATCCGCAGATAGAAGTACGTACTTCAGATGCCCGGCAAATTTTACGTAAAGAGGTATTGTTAAAAGATGCCATCAAACAATGGGGCAATATAGCCGGGCTGGTAGCGGGTTTTATTCAAAACGATTTGGCACTGATTGGCCGTTCTTTAGAAGATGTGATCATTGAACCGGTGAGAAGTATTTTAATTCCTGGTTTTGATGAAGTGAAATTAATGTGTAAGCAAGCCGGTGCTTTAGGCGGCGGTATATCCGGTTCAGGCCCATCTATTTTTATGCTGAGCAAAGACGAACCAACCGCCATTGCAGTAGAGAATGTAATGAAGGAAATATACAACAGGATAGGATTGGATTATCATACTTATGTAACTACTATCAACCAAACAGGCGTTACAATAATTGATAATTAAATAATTGATAATTGATAATTTTTTCAATTCGCTGTTTACTTTTTTAGTGGATACTTTTTTTGGTGAGTTGGAAGAGGTTATTTTAATACGTCCAACTCATCATTCATAACTCATCATTCATAACTCATCATTCAATGCAATACTATAGTACCAATAAACAATCATCCAAAGTAGATTTTAAACAAGCTACGCTTAACGGGCAAGCGCCGGATAAAGGTTTGTACTTTCCGGAGAGGATACCCATCTTGCCAAAAGATTTCATAGAAAATATTATTAGCTATTCAAACGAAGAAATTGCATACCAGGTTATAAAACCTTATGTAGGCGATGCCATACCTGAAGAAGAGCTGCGAAGAATTGTTAGCGAAACAATCAAGTTTGATATTCCCCTGGTTAAAGTAACAGAAGCTATTTATTCTTTGGAGTTGTATCATGGGCCTACACTTGCTTTTAAAGATATTGGTGCAAGATTTATGAGCCGTTGCCTGGGTTATTTTGTAAACCATTCGGCTATGCTCAGGGCTGATAACAAAAAGGTAATCGTATTGGTGGCAACATCGGGAGATACTGGTGGAGCAGTAGCCAATGGTTTTTTTGATGTAGATGGGGTAGATGTGGTGATATTGTACCCATCGGGCAAAGTAAGTTCAGTACAGGAAAAACAGTTAACCACGCTCGGTAAAAATATTCATGCACTGGAAGTTAACGGTACATTTGATGATTGCCAGCAAATGGTAAAACAGGTATTTACAGATGAGGAGTTGAATAAAAAATTATTCCTCACCTCAGCCAATTCAATCAATGTTGCAAGATGGCTGCCACAACAGTTTTATTATTTCTTTGCTTACAAACAATGGGCACAAAAAAATAATCCTCCGGTGATAGCCGTGCCCAGTGGCAATTTTGGAAATATTTGCGCAGGCATTTTGGCAAATATTTCAGGCTTACCTGTAAAGCATTTTATTGCCGCCTGCAATGCCAATGATATTGTACCCAGCTTTATGCAAACAGAAAAGTATGAACCTAAAAAAGCAGTCGCTACAATATCTAATGCGATGGATGTGGGCAACCCAAGCAACTTTGTACGCATCCTCGAAATTTTTCAGCACCAGTTTATTAATCTTAAAAAGGTACTAAGCAGTTGCAGTATTACAGATGCTGAAACAAAAGATACCTTGCAAAAAGTGTACAAAACCGAAGGGTATTTATTAGACCCACATGGCGCTGTGGGGTACCTGGCCCTGGAGCAATATTTAAAAAATAATCCTTCAGAAAAAGGGATCGTTTTAGAAACAGCCCACCCGGTAAAATTTTATGATGTGGTGGAGCCGGTAATTGGTGAAGCAGTGCCTATACCTATTGCAGTGCAGCAACAATTATTGCTGAAAAAAAAGAGTACTAAAATTGCAGCAGAGGTTGATTTGTTGAAAGAGTTTTTATTGTCATTATAAACAGGTGTAAGCAGGAATAAACCATCCTATGAAAAAATTAATAAAGAGGTGGCTTGCATGTTTGGTGGCATTGGTTGTAATTTACATCCTTCTCTTAATTCCTGATTCAAATAAAGCCAACGTTAAACCTGCCACACAAAAACCATTTACCTGGAACAATGATTCACTTTGGAACCAATTGGAAAATAATTTCAAAAGGGCAAAGGAGGACAATATATCCACTGTTGATTCAAACATTCATTTCTTATTAGCTGCTGAAGAAAAATTATTTGATAAAATAAGTGTTCCAAATATCGCAGCCACGGATACCAATTTCAAACTCATTTTAAACAACTTCTTTTTGCTTGCACCTTTAATTGCTGTGCAGCCACAGCAACGGGATTTCTTTATTCAGTATTACAATAAAGTGCGTAAACAGGTCAAGTTTCAATCGCAGCATTGGGATATAAATGATGTAACTGTCCGCAACAATTTATACCAGTTATTTTATGGAATGAGGGCCGCAGCAGAAGAAGTATTATTACAGACAATCAGCCTTCCTTTTAATCCGGTTGTAAGAGTAACAGACGAGCCTTCGCTTACACCTTCGGCAATAGTATTTGGTATTAAAGTACATAGCGGCGACTTATTAGTTTCTAGAGGCGGGGCAGAAGTATCAGCATTGATTTCGAGAGGTAATGATTACCCGGCAAATTTTTCTCATGTGGCATTAATTTATATTGATGAAAAAAGCGTGGCTTATTTAATTGAAGCACATATTGAAAAGGGAGTAGCTGTTTCTTCACTGGCGCAATATGTAAATGATAAAAAATTGCGTTGCATGGTATTGAGGCCCAGAGCAGATTTGCCGGAACTAAGGCAGAATGCAATGCTGCCACACATTGCTGCAAAACTGGTTTATGATGAAGCATCGAAACGACATATCCCATACGATTTTAAAATGAACTTTCACGATTCAACTGCCATGTTTTGTTCTGAAGTAGGCTCTTATGCTTACCGCAAAAATGGTATTGATTTATGGCAGGGCGTATCTACCATTTCATCGCCGGGAGTGGTAAACTGGCTGCATGCTTTTGGTGTTGAAAATTTTGTAACACAAATGCCCGGCGACCTTGAATATGACCCTCAGTTAAGCATAGTTGCCGAATACCGTGATCCTGAAACTTTATGGAAAGATCATATTGATAATGCCGTAATGGATGTGTTGCTGGAAGATGCTGATAAGGGAAAACAGATTAATTACAACCACTGGCAATTGCCCATCGTAAGGCTAGTGAAAGGCTGGTGCATGATAAAAAATTATTTTGGTAAAACAGGTATTATCCCGGAAGGAATGACTGCAACGCAAGCATTGAAGAATCAGTATTTTGTAGCCATGTACAAAGACCTTCAATCAAAAGCAACAATAAAAATTAATCAATTTATTAAAGATAATAATTACCAGCCTCCATACTGGCAATTGATTAAGCTGGCGAGGCAAGCTGATAAAGAAGATTAAAAATTAAAATTGATACTACGTAGTTGTTAGATCTTGATTACTATTAACTCTGCAATAATTAACATAACACAAGTTCATATTATTACCCTGGTGTAATACAATGTAAAGCCCACATGGGTGTGATCTGCCGCGGCGGGCAAGCTGCCAATGAAGCTTAATAAGGGGTTAACTGCCTGGTAAAAAATAATCATACCAGCGACAATTATTTTTCTTATAGTAACAATAAAAACTGCCGCTTTGAGGACGGCAGTTTTATCGATTTCGTAAATGCTGTGTAAACTATTACTGTTTTATTACCTGCTTTATCAATTTCCCTTTTGGGGTATTAAACTGAATAATATAATTGCCCGACGGTACTTTTGATAACTCATCTATAGAAACATAATTAAAACCTTTTATCATCTTTATATTTTTAGAAGCTATTTCTGTGCCTGCAACATTATATACTTTAACAACAGTAGTTTCATTGTTATCCCATTCAATATTGATGTTTATATTATGGCGGAAAGGATTAGGAGAAACTATAAAATCACCAATCGATTTTTTTAATTTTACAGAAACCACTTTCGAAACGCTGCTTTTGCCATTAATATCTATTTGCTTTAAACGATAATAAACTATAGGTGCAGTTACAGCAGTAACATCATCATTTATAAAATAATTCACCTGCACCGACGAATTTCCGTTGGTGGGTTTTGTAGCAACAATATTAAAAATGACCCCATCAATACTTCTTTCAATATCATATCTTTTACTATTGTATTCCATTGAAGTGCCCCATGCAACTTTAACTTGGCGGTTTTGCAATAAACTTGCAGTAAAGGAAGTTAAGGTAACTGGCAAAGGCCCGCCTACAGGACTTATTACAACGGTAGCATCATCTACATAACTTATAAGGGCTGCTACTGCGGTTAAACGTGCAACATTAATTATGGGAGGCACACTTCCTGTTGCAGGTATATTTACTACTACCTGAAATTCTACTTCAAATGAGTCTGCAACTGGCAGCGTTCCACCGTTAACGGCATCGGCACCATTCCCTAATCTAAAAGTAACAGTATTGGTTGATGATACATATTCTGCAATATCATCGTTGGAGGCATCTGACTGAATACCCGGACTAATACCAGGACTGTAATTTACCTTTAGTGAACCACTTACAAAGCTCATTGTAGAAGGTAAGGAATCTGCAACCATGACAGCAGTGGCATCATCCAAAGTGCTAATATTTTTACCTTTTAATTTATAAGTTAATATTTCTCCTGCCTCTGCGGTATTGCTACTGTTGGCATCGGTTACCGTTTTGGTTAGTTTAATAACAGCAGGCTCCTTCATCTTAACTACAAAAGTAATTACTCCACAAAAAAACTGATCAGCCATTGTGCCCAATTCTAATTTTATGCTGGAGGCATCCGGCATAATACCATAACCAGTACCTACTTCATCTTCGTCAATGTCAATTCCAAATTGATCAGTATAGTTGGGGTTTTTAGTGGTTACATGGCTGCCATTAGAAGTGATGGTACCATTCCATGGATTGTCTACCGGATTAAGGCTATTACTAAACAAGATGTCGTTGATTTTGAAAAAATCGCCATTGTACCTGGAATCGCCTTCCCAGCCCAATAATCCCAATTTAGCATCTGCAGCTGCTAATGGAGCAGCGGGTACATTTAAACCGGTAAGGGTGATTGTGTTTGATGTTACGCTACCACCGCTGTACACTTGCTGAAAACCATCATACACTCTTACACTACTAAAATTTAATGCAGGGTTTTCGTAAACAATCAGTATGCCCCATGCTCCATAATTTCCAAAAGCATCAATAATTCCTGTAGAAAAAGCCCCGTTGCCAACAGTGTATGTTCCGGCACCCTGCTGCTGCACCAAAGCAGTAATATCTACATAAGCCTGGTAGCGGCTATATTCATTGCCCAATCCTGCGTTTTGAATATTCCTGTCAATTTGTGCAGCAGCATATTCCTGGTAGGCGCCGCTGGTTCCTTTTCTTATTTTAATTCTTTGATTAATACTCAGGCTCATATCAAAATCTGTAGTAGCAGCCCTGCCTCCCCAATATAACCTTGCCATTTTTATGGTGTTGGTACCGCTGGGTAAAATTAAATCTGCAGATGAAGAATTTCTTGTTCCTGCACCATCCCCTGCATTGCCATCAATATCTATATATTGCATATCGCTTGTACCGTTATCATAAATACTATTGCCATCTGCACTATTGCCATTCATAGCCATAAGATCAACAACTGGATTTGGATTCACAGCATTCATTAAAGTGTTACCAAAAAGGGCAGTACCTCCTTTTAAGTTTTCAGAAAATACAAAACCGAAATTGCGGTTTTGGGCTTTCGTGCTGAATGATAACAAAAAAAATAGCACCAGCAGGGTTGCAATTTTTTTGGTGGGCACGTAGCAAACATTAGAGGAAAATTTTTCCATGGTAAAAAGTGTTTTAAAGATTAAAAAAGTTAATTGAAAAATGATGGCTTAATGGTTTATTGGGCAAAAACTTAACAAATGAAAAAATGTAGTTAATTTGTTAGGATTAAATAAATAAAATGGCTTGCAAATTCTTTTGTTATTGTAAAGGTAAAAATCAAATTTTTAATAATAGCAATTAATAGAACTATCTAAAATATTTATTTTTTTAATGTTGATTGATGAATTGTTTAGTAACGTTTATTTATAAAAAAAATGCCGGAGTTTTTATGCGGCATTTTTTTATAAGCAAAAGACAATAATTATCTTTTATCTCTCACCGGTATTCTTTTTCTTCCTTCGCTCCTGTCACTTCTAACGTCATCTGTTGGCTTCTTAAAACCGCCATCTGCCTCATTCATTCTCACCAACCTTCCATTATGTTTTTTACCATCAATACTCTTGATCATTTGTGCAGAGGCGGCTTTATCAACTTCTACCCAACTATTCATTTCTTTCATATCAATTCTGCCCAATACTTCTTTATTCAAATTACTTTCATCTAAAATAAATTGTAAAAAGCTGGCCTTGTAAAAACCATCTTTTGTACCCAGGTTAACAAATAATCTTGTAAAGCCGGTGTCGTGTTGAAAATTGCCTCTCTCCCTTCTGCTGCCATCCCTGTTGCCGCTTTCCCGGTTGCCGTTATCTCTTCTTTCACCACCTCTTATGTCAGAACCTCTGATGTTTGAATTAAGATCCGGAGCATTCTCATAATACTTTAAAAAATGATTAAATTCCAGGGCAGCCACTCTTTGCAATACTTCTTCTTTACTAACATCAGCAAATTTTTGCTGCAAGTCTGCTATATATGTTTCATAATCGCCGTTTGAAATATCTGCCTGCATTAATTTATCCATGAAATGAAAAAACTGTTTACGGCAAACGTCTTTGCCACTTGGTACATCCAGTTTATGAAACTGTGCATTTACCATACGTTCCAGTTGTTTGATCTTATAACTTTCCCTGCTGTGGCAAATGGAAATACAAATACCTGTTTTACCAGCCCTCGCAGTACGGCCACTTCTATGGGTGTACACTTCCATATCATCCGGTAATTCATAATTAATTACATGGGTTATTCCATCCACATCAATGCCTCTTGCCGCCACATCAGTAGCAATTAATAACTGTAGATTTTTCTGGCGAAAACGCCCCATCACTTTATCTCTTTGTTGCTGTGTAAGGTCGCCATGTAATGCTTCAATTTCATATCCTTCCCTTACTAATTTTTCAGCAATATCCTGTGCATCTAATTTGGTACGGGTAAAAATAATGCCATACATACCGGGGTTAAAATCTATGTAACGTTTTAATGTTTCGTAACGCTGGTGAGCAGCTACAATAAAAAACTGGTGATCGATATTTACATTACCACTGTTCTTTTTACCAACCGTAATTTCTTTAGGAGTGGTCATAAAGTTTTTGGCGATAGCTCTAACTTCGGGAGGCATGGTAGCACTAAATAACCAGATGCTTTCCCTGTTTACAGTATTTCTTAAAACAAAATCAATATCATCCCTAAAGCCCATGTTGAGCATTTCATCCGCTTCATCCAATACCACATATTTTACTTTTTGCAGGTCGATTGCTTTGCGTTCAATAAGGTCAATCAATCTTCCGGGTGTTGCAACAACAATGTGTACACCTCTTTTCAAATTTCTTATCTGCATAGTGATAGATGCACCACCATACACAGCTTCTGTAAAAAGCCCTTTGGTATGTTTTGTATAAGTTGCAAGGTCGTTGGTAATTTGCAAACATAATTCCCTGGTTGGGCAAACAATTAAAGCCTGCGGATGCCTTTCTGCAATAGTAATAAGATGTAATAATGGAAGGCCAAAGGCGGCCGTTTTGCCCGTGCCTGTTTGTGCAAGGCCTACAAAATCTGTAGTGCCTGATAATAAAATGGGGATCGCTTGTTCCTGAATGGGAGTGGGGGTATCAAAACCCAAATCTGTAATTGCCTGTACTAATTGTTCGTTTAAGCCTAAGGCTTCAAATGCATTCATGTAAATTTTTTTGTGTTTACATGATATGCTATTTGCCTGTTGTTTCGCTACTTAAATACTATGTTTAAAAGTTAAAGTAAACCCTAAATTCAACAGCCTGTCGGGCATTTCATGCAATACTCGTTATAAATAATTTCGCAAAGCTAATGGTTTTAGGTAACTTAATAGCAATTAAATCAATCACACAATGTTTCTGTCCACGTACATGCTTTTTATAAATGTATCTTGCAGCTATTATTAAACTAAATTTTTTTCTTAAAGTCGAATGGATTTTTCAGACTACATAACCATTAGCTAATGCAAAAAATATTACTGCTTATATTGCTGTTAACCTTATCAATAAAAAATTATGCTCAAACGGAACCTTATAAAAATACTGATGCTAAAGATTCATTGGAAATAATGAAAGACCTGATGGATATTTTATCAGATTCATCCAAACCCTTCAGTTATTTTACTGTTGAACTGGGCATTGGTAACAGGGTTTTCAATGTTCGTAATAATGTGCTTAATTCTAAATTAAGTCCTGTAAGCACAACTATTTATTCTCCGTCAATTGGTTATCATCATAAAAGCGGTTTGTTTATTTCCGCCGGTATCAATTTACTTAATGATCCTGCAAAAGGATTTGGCAGCAGCCAGCATTCTATTTCTGCAGGTTATGAATTATCAGGTAATGACAATGTTGATTTAATTTTTGCATACACGCATTATTTTGTAAATGATAATTTTTCTCCTTATTCATCTCCCATACAAGATGATTTTTATGGTGCCCTTACTTATAAAAAAACATGGATAAGGCCAGGCATTGCAGTTGGTTATTCTGCAGGAAAATATGGAGATGTTAAACGTTTTCAAAGATTGTACGATTCAACTACCAATAAACTTACCTCTTTTTCATTCATGGCTTCAGTAGCTCACCAGTTTGATTGGGACAAAGTTTTTAATAAGAGTGATGGCATTACTTTTACACCATCAATTTTGCTTAATTCCGGCTCCAGCAAAATTGCTATCCATCATAAAACCAATGCTACCAACCTGGCTAATTTTTTAAATAAAAAAGGAAGGTTGCCAAAGTTTAATAATACAAAGTTTGAGGCTCAATCACTTGGGCTTAGTCTTGACTTAAGTTATGGCATTGGTAAATTCACTGTTGAGCCACAGGCATATTTTGATTATTATTTGCCTGCCACCGAAGCTAACAGAACCAGCAGTTATTTTACTTTCACCATCAGGTATTTGTGGCAATGATTTTGATTAACAAATAATTATCTATAAGTTTTCACCATTGGCATATAGTTGGTTATTTATAATCTAAACTTAAACACATGAAAATAAAACTTTTTTCCCTCGCCATGGCAGTACTGATATTTTCAACTGCCCGTTCTCAAAGCTTTCACCTTGGTGTGAAAGGTGGAACAAATATTAATAAAATTTCGGGTCATTCTTTTAGTGACAAATTTAGTTATGGTTATCATCTGGGCGGTTTTGCAGAAATTGGTTTAGGAAAAAAATGGGCTATACAGCCGGAAGTTTTATTTAACCAGATAAATACAGACACCAGCAGCCAATTCAGTAAAATATATACTTCTTTGTCTGCCAGCAATATTTCAAAAATTAAATTAAGTTATCTAAGCATTCCTTTACTGCTTGATTATAAGGTGAGCAAATTTCTTACGTTGCAGGCCGGGCCTCAGTTTGGGTTATTGATGCAACAAAATAAAAATCTTTTTGAAAATGGAAAAGATGCTTTTAAAAAAGGAGATTTTAGTATGTTGGGGGGCATTCAGCTTAAAATAGCTACTGTTAGAATTTACGGACGTTATGCGCTTGGCCTTAGTAACATAAACGATATTGATAATAAAGACAAATGGAAAAGTCAGAGTTTTCAAGTGGGCATAGGTCTTGCAATTTTATAATTACTACGGTCTGATAACAGAAGTTGTTCCATCCTTATTCCACCTGATGATGGCTGAAGGGGCAGCAGGTGTTACATCATTTTGGCGGTGTTGAACTATATAGTCAACACCGTTTTTTATTTCAGTAGTGATAGAAGAAAAAATAGCTGGCGGCGTATAACCGGTTACGTTAGCTGAAGTAGAAACAATTGGTTTTTTATATCTTTTGATAAGGTGTTTGCAAAAAGCATCATGGGTAATGCGGATGGCAACCGTGCCATCTTTATTGATAACATTTTCCGCAAACCCAATTGCACCATCATATATTACAGTTGTTGGTTTTGTTACAGCATGTAAATAATCCAGCACCGATAAATCCGGTTGTGTTATGTATTGGATAATATCTTTTTCATCTGCCAGCAGCACAATCAAACTCTTTTCTTCATCCCTTTTTTTTAAGTGATAAATTTTAGCAACAGCGGCTGCATTGGTAGCATCACATCCCAGCCCCCAAATAGTATCTGTAGGATACAAAAAAATACCGCCTTTCTGCAAAACTTTCAAACAATTTTCTATATCATTTAAAAAATCAATCATAAAATTTGTTGATAAACATTCATAATACTGTCTGCATATTTTTGGGTGGTAAAATGTTGCGCCTGTTCAAAACCTTTTCGGCGCAGATCCATAACAATATCATTATCATGGGCGACATCCCACATGTGCCGGGCAAGCAGTTCATAATCATTCGGATTAAAATATAAAGCAGCATCGCCGGCCACTTCAGGCAGGCTGCTAGTATTGCTGCTGATGACAGGAAGTCCACTCCACAATGCTTCCAGCAAGGGTGCACCAAAGCCTTCAAAAATAGATGGATAAACCAATGCAAGGGCCTGCTGGTAAATGGCCGGAAAATCAGCCGCTGTTGTAAAAGCAGTTTCTTTTGATAATGGCATTTCATTTAACAATATCAACCGGTTGGCAATACCATTGTGGTGCATTAATTTTTTAACTTCCTCCTTTTCTTTTTTGCCATTGCCAATCACCACCAATGGAATGTCCATTTTATCTTTAAGCAAAGCCATGGCTTTACAAATTG
>JANYFT010000149.1 GCA_025359625.1 Ferruginibacter sp. | reverse complement strand
GTTATTTTAAGGCTTAAACCCTCATATTTTAATTACAGTTTGCTTTCACTTTTATTTTTAAGATAATTCATTTTGCCACAGGTGGGTGGGGCGCAACCTTGGGTGGTGAAGAGTTTACACCAACCACCGAAGCAAAAAACTTCTCAGTTCGCCTGGCAGGCTACGCATAAAGTCTACAAACCCACCTAAAGCCCGTTGTCGCTGAACGGCGTATGAGCCAAAAGCCCCAATCCTTCACGGTTCGGGGCTTTTGCATTTTATTTTAAACAATTTTATTTGCGGGGGCTTTCGGCTATACGACATAATGTTAGGTGCAGTTTATATGTTTCCGTCACTCAGAAAGAATTTTTTTGTGTTGTCTTGTCTCAATAATTTTTCTACATAGTTTTTTATGTCAAGGTCAGACAGAATACTACTTCTTATTTGCATAGACCTTAAGGAACCGTCTTTTTGTGGCGCTATTAGAATAATTCTGCCTTCTTTCAGATTAAAAAGTCTCATGTTTACAATTGCGTATTCGTCTCTTGTAGCGGTTAGAAATGCAGTATAATCAATTTCGTTATTTTTAGTCTTAAAAAAGCCTTGCCCTATATAGTCAGGATTGTTCCTTGATATAACTTCCAATCCTGCGTGTGAAAAATTTATAGTGTCAATAAAATCTGTTAAAACAATGATTGTAAAAAAAATTTCATTTGGTTTGTCACTTATAAATTTTTTGGTAATAGCATTTTTATTAGCTAAGAAAAAGGAGTAAAGAATTTTTTTTGTCCCTACACTCATCCCTGTAAAATTTCCTCCGTTTCCTACTCCTTTAAAAGCCTCTTTACCAAGTAAGTTATACCTAGGAACCGGAAATGCTCCATAAGCGATAGGCTTCATAGCTTTTCTTTTATTCTGTTCTAAGTCTCCGACTAATAAGACACTGTCCCATGTGGTTGAGTCTTCTCTGTCTAAAAAATGCTGCCTCTCTGATTTTTCAGTCCAGTTAATAGTTGAATGTTGGGCTTTACTATCTATAGCAAACAATATAAACAGAATTATGCAAGTAATGGCAGTAGGTCGTTTCATTATAAAATTGTTTGAGTTAATGTTTAATTGCACCTAACTCCGTAAATATATAATATAAAACGCTATAAAATGCCGGTTCCTTAAAAATAGTAGTGTTGATAATCAACTTATTAATGTTATGCATTCTGTATTGTCGTTAGTTACAATACACTTGCCGTAATGTATCCCATTTTACAAAAAATGTAAAATTATTTTAAGGCTTAAACTATAAATTACTACGGCACTACCCTTGAATCATTTGATAATTTTCATCATACACACGTTGGCAGCACAAAACCCTTTTAAGCACTAATGGTGGGCTCCATATAAAGTCTACAAACCCACCTAAAGCCCGGTGTCGCTGAACAGCGTATGAGCCAAAAGCCCCAATCCTTCACAGTTCGGGGCTTTTGCATTTTATTTTAAACAATTCTATTTGCGGGGGCTTTCGGCTATACGACATAATATTATGCGTCGCCAAACTGTTAATTAGGGGGCTAGCTCATTTTAATTATTTTTCATTAAATCCTTATCAATCCAGTTATGTACTACCGCTTTCATATTTTCTGTTATTATCAGCTTTAGAATAAAAGCAAGAGGGAAAATTATAATAAATAGAACTCCACCTATTTTAGAGGGGTGCCCAATATTGTGAAGCAAAATACTTATGCCTATAGCCAGAAAAACAAATGTTAAAATTGCAAAAGCACCAAGACTTAAATTTAAGTTTTTCCAGAATGAAGAAGTGATATTAATATTATGCTCGTTAAAATTAATTTTTAAAGCACAACGCAACGGTAGATAGATTCTTAAAGAATTCCCCTCCTGCTTATACTTGTAATTAAAGAATTTGAGTCTTTCAATAATGTTTTCAGAAATTAATTTAGTATTTTCCATGTTATTTTGTTTTATCATATTAACGCCGTTTTATTTTTAATTTGTCAGTTTCAGGTCGTTCATTGCTCATCCGTTTTCAAGTTAGCACTGCCGCCATTGGTGACGCATAATACGTAAATATATAATATAAAACGCTATAAAATGCCAGTTCTTTAAAAATAGTAGTGTTGATAATCAACTAATTAATATTATGCATTTTGTATTGTCGTTAGTACAATACACTTCCCATAATGTATCTCATTTTACCAAAAATGTAAAGTTATTTTAAGGCTTAAACTATAAATTAATGACTGTAATACCCTTAAATCATTTGATAATTTTCATCATACACACGTTGGCAGCACAAAACCCTTTTGAGCACTAATGGTGGGCTCCATATAAATTCTACAAACCCACCTAAAGCCCGGTGTTGCTGAACAGCGTATGAGCCAAAAGCCCCAATCCTTCACGGTTCGGGGCTTTTGCATTTTATTTTAAAAGATTTTATTTGCGGGGCCTTTCGGCTATACGACTAAATGTTGTGCGTAGGCAAATTAATTTGCGAATGTTGCCTCAATGAATGCTTTATTTGGTAATACATATGATGCTTGTAAAGTTTTTGTTTCACCAGATGAATAATAGGCTTTAGCAAGATTTTTCAATGCTTTATGTAGCAATACATTTTGGTAGCCGTCTAAATAAGTCTCGCAAGCGATTGTCAATGCAAGAATAGAATAGTAGAATTGATTTGGGTACCAAGTCAGAGGAAGCTTTGTAATAATATTTCTTGTTTGTATATTTTTATAAAGCAGAGTTGCAACAATTTCTTTAGTGTCTTTTGTCTTTAGTACACTTTCTGCTAAAGTCACCTGCCCAACAAATGCAGTTAGCCCATTTTCCAGACTTGTGCTTTCTGACATTGTTTGGAGGAAATATCTGATTTGTGTTCTGTTGTCCTCCTTTGATTCTTTTGAGATATAATACAACTTAGTGATAAAGTTAAGTGTCAGCCGTAAATACTCAATGGGCTTTACTTCTGGATGTAATTGTTTAAATTTGACCTCGAAGTCAAAACCGTCATTAGTTGAAATAGATGCCGATAGAATAGGCTGTCCTCCTGCTTTTTTGAGTCTAAGAAAAAAGAAAAGAATCAAAACTACGGCTGAAATAATGTACCAGGTCATACTTTGAATTTAGGAATGATTGCGATTGCTTACGCACAACCCCGTAAATATATAATATAAAACG
>JANYFT010000145.1 GCA_025359625.1 Ferruginibacter sp. | reverse complement strand
AAATACAAATGCCAATGCAGAATCCTTTAACTCAAAAATAAAGCTGTTCAGAGCAAATCAAAGAGGCGTGGTAGATATACCTTTCTTCTTGTTCAGGCTGCACAAACTTTTTGCTTAGTCCCCACAAGATTAATGTGAGCCTATATAATAAGCTACTTAAAAAAATTATTTGAAGGCAATTTTTAAATTTGTTTGAATAAATGCAATTTTGTTGACTATAAATTCGTATTTATATAATGTATGAAAGTAACGCTCCTTACTGTAACGCATAATTCAGAAAGCCACCTGGAGGATTGCATTAATTCTGTAATGTCTCAAACCTATCCTGATATTGAGCATATCATTATTGATGCGGCTTCTACAGATGGCACTTTGGATATTATCCAGCGGTACAACAGTCATATTGCCCAATGGCAATCAGAGAAAGACAAAGGCATGTATGATGCCATCAATAAAGGCATGGCTCTGGCTACAGGTAGCATTATTGGTATTTTAAACAGTGACGATAAGCTGGCATCTGCTGATGTGGTTGAAGCTATTGTTGAGTGTTTTCAAGATCAGCAAGTGGATGCTGTTTATGGTGACCTGGTATATGTTGACAAACTGGATACAAGCCGTATACTCCGCTACTGGAAAGGGTTTAATTATAAACGTTATCGCTTTAACTATGGATGGATGCCTGCACATCCAACTTTTTATATACGTACCAGCCTGATTGCCGATCTTGGCGGCTATGAATCGCATTATTACACCGCCGCCGATTATGAATTTATGGCCCGATACCTTTATCGTTTCCGGATTTGCGCCAAATATCTGCCAAAACTAATAGTTAAAATGAGGGATGGGGGGCAAAGCAACAAAAATATTGCCATTCGTTTAAGAGCCAACCGAAGGGATTATTTGGCAATGAAGAAAAATAAGATACCCTTTCCATTTGCCGTTTCTATTTTAAAACCCATCATTAAACTACATCAGTACTATTATACTTTTTTTCGGAAATCGATAAAATGATCCGGTTTTATTTTGCTTTACTTTTGTACAATGTTTGATTTTTTAAAACGAAAAAATAACGGCCCTGTTATTGATATCCTTCCTGTAACAACAGATATGCATTCGCATATTCTTCCTGGAATTGATGATGGCAGTCCTGACATAGAAACTTCAATGAAACTGGTGCAAGGTATTTATGCACTGGGAATCCGTAAAACGATTGCTACACCTCATATCATCAGTGATCTTTACCGCAACACTCCCGTAACCATCAATGCTGCACTAAGCAAATTGAAAGTAGCTTGCGCTGAGGCTAAAATTGATATCACAATCAGTGCCGCTGCAGAATATATGCTGGACGATCATTTTTTACAATTATTAAGAGATCCTTTACCACTGCTTGCCATACACAACAATTTAATTTTAACGGAGCAGTCTTTTGCTTCTGCCACAGACAACCTCCATCACATTGCATTTGAAATGATCACCTCGGGTTACCGCCCTATTATGGCACATCCGGAACGTTATCATTTTTATCATCAAAATTATGATGGTTACAGCCAGTTAAAAGATATGGGTTTTTTGTTACAGCTTAACTTGCTTTCTGTAACAGGGTATTATGGTAAACCAGTTGCCAGGGCTGCTAAATATCTTTTGGCAAATAATCTTATAGATATTGTAGGTTCAGATCTGCATCATGAACGGCATTTGGAAATGCTGCAAAATCCGAAAAGCCTACAGATTTTTAATGAACTTTTGGGAGACAAAAAATTTAATAATTTTGATGAAGTTTAATAAACCCTGCCAACTAATTTTTACTGAGTTTACCTAAAGCGGTACAAGAAACATTTAACCCATCAATGTATAATTTACTTTTGCACTCATGAAATACCTGGCTTCGCTTAATCATTTTTTTTGGAAATATCGCCTTCGGTTATTATTGGGCATACTATTTATTGTGTTGAGTAACTATTTCAGGATACTGTCTCCCCAACTTACAGGATATGTGGTCAATACAGTTGTACAAAAAGTTGACGTTGCAACTTCCGATAGCGCCATACATGGCTCAGATAAAAAAGAATATGACTTTATTGTTCATAGCATTATTACTGCTTTAGAAGCAAAAAGATTTAGTGAACGTTTTTTTTGGTGCGGTATCACTTTACTTGTACTGGCCATCATCAGCGGTATATTCATGTTCTTAATGCGACAAACGATTATTGTAATGAGCAGGTTAATCGAATACGATCAAAAGAACGAGGTTTTTGCACATTACCAACAATTAGATTCTAATTTTTTCAAAACACATAGCACCGGCGATTTAATGAACCGCATTTCAGAAGATGTAAGCAGGGTTAGAATGTACGTTGGCCCGGCCATAATGTATTTTATAAATCTTGCGGCTGTGTTGGGTTTCAGTATTTATTTTATGATAAAAGCAAGTCCAAAACTAACGCTGGTTGCTTTATCGCCATTACCTGTTTTGGCCATTACCATTTATCTTGTTAATACAATTATTCATAAAAAGAGTGAGCGGATACAAGCTTTGCTAAGTGACCTTACTACTAATGCGCAGGAATCGTACAGCGGCATCAGGGTAATAAAATCATTTGTTCAGGAAAAAGCCATGCTGGGTTTCTTTGCTCAAAACAGTGAGGCCTACAAAAAAAATGCAGTTAGTCTTGCCAAAACAGAAGCGGTTTATTTTCCAAGCATGGCATTGCTGATTGGGATAAGTACACTGATCACTATCATGGTAGGGGCGTTGGATGTAATACATGATCCGGCACATCACTCTTTGGGTACTATTGCGGAGTTTGTGATGTACATACAATTACTTACTTTTCCTGTAAGTGCCATAGGCTGGACAGCCAGTATGACCCAACGGGCTGCAGCCTCCCAGAAACGCATCAACGAATTTTTGCAAACACCATCCTGCATACAACCCTCAATACGGCCGTTACAACCTGCACTCGATAAAAGTATTGTATTGGATAGTGTCGATTTTACTTATCCGCATACAGGCATTCATGCCATCAAAAATTTTACTTTACAGATAAACCCTCGAGAAAAGATTGCCATTGTTGGTAAAACAGGTTCAGGAAAATCTACAATTGCCCAACTCTTGTTACGCATGCATGATGCGGACAATGGATCTATTTTATACAATGACGTTCCAATAAATCAAATAGATACCACCTATCTGCGCAACAACATAAGTTATGTGCCACAGGATGTTTTTTTATTTAGTGAAACAGTAGAAAATAATATTGCTTTCGGAATAGATACAGCAACAAATGCTGCCGTAACACAGGCCGCCCAACAGGCAAATATTAACACCGAAATTGAACAGTTTACTTCCGGCTATCAAACTATGGTGGGTGAACGGGGCGTAACGCTGAGTGGTGGACAAAAGCAGCGAATATCCATTGCGAGGGCTTTAATTAAAAATCCTGCTATTGTAATTTTTGATGACTGTCTGAGTGCTGTTGATGCCAAAACTGAAAAAGCAGTACTAAATAATCTGAATATTTATTTACAGGATAAAACAGCCATTATAATTACTCACCGCATTTTTTCTTTATTTGATTTTAATAAAATCATAGTACTGGATGATGGCAGAATTGTTGAACAGGGAAATCACACAGCACTACTACAGCAAAATGGGTATTACGCTGAAATGTACGCCAGGCAGCAACAACAGGAACATAGTTAATACGTTTTGCCTTTTATCTCTTTAAATTGTTACCCCAAAAAGTGCAATAATAAAACACAACACTTTAATCACAATTAGCTATTGATCCACTTAGAAATACTGTTTACTTACCTTCATATTTATACCACATGCGGCTATACCTAATCAGGTTTATTTTTCTATTTGGAAAACAATTTTATCTTTGCGAGGTAACTTATTATTTAGCAACCTATTTTAATAAAAAATTTTACAACTGTGGCGTACGACAACAATGACAAAAAAATGGAAAGCGTTTATAGCAAACGTATTAGGGCTGGCAAAAGAAGAACTTACTTTTTTGATGTAAGAGAAACCCGGGGAAGTGATTATTACCTGACCATAACGGAAAGTCGTAAACGTTTTGATAGTGAAGGTTATGACAGGCATAAGATTTTTTTATATAAGGAAGATTTTAATAAATTTATTAAAGGCCTGGGAGAAGCTATAGATCATGTAAAAACAGAACTAATGCCTGATTTTGATTTTGATGCCTTTAACCATGATACACCCTACGAAGGTGAGGAAGGACAGCAACAGTACAGTGCATCGGAAAATGCAATTATTGAAAAACCTGCTGAAATTGTTGAAACAATAACAACTACACAAGAAATTGAACCCCCAACTAAAACAGAACAAAATGTGCCACTTGATAATGGCAGCACTGAAGAAGTAGATAAGTGGTAAGCTTTAATAAGAGGTACTTCATTTTTTATTTCTTTTTATCTCCAACTTACAATTTTTAATTTTCAATATTTTGTTGAATAGCTTCATTTTTAAATAACTATTTAAATTTCAGTTTCTTGGAATGTTGATTAATAATTACTATTTTTGATTTATTGATATTAATAGTAACCGTTTATACGGTTTTTAGCTCTGATCCAATCTTACATAAAACCACAATAATATTGTTCATGTTATTACCCTGATTCCTACGAATATCCCTCTTAAATTGAGTTATAACAAGCTATTTTGCTTTTTGTAACGTTTCAATTGCCTTTGAAATACTTCCCAAAAAATATGAAATTTTATTTTTGCAAAGAAATAATGGTTAATTATCTTATTGCTAATTATGTATAAAAAGTATATAAATTTTATTTTACTGATTTCAATTGTAGTGTACAGTTCTTCCTGTATTAATACAAAAAAATCTACTTATTTTAATAATGCCCAAGATGCCAATGTAACTCCAAACATTGCAGACGCTGTTTTCCCCGTTATTCAAAAGAACGATATTTTAAGTATTACATTCAGCAGTCTTAATGCAGAAGCTTCTGCCCAATTTAATATTGCTAATAATTATTCCGGCAGTAGTACGTCTACAAGTGCTGCGGGTGGCCAAAGTGGTGTAGGATACCTGGTAAATTCCGATGGTTATATACAACTCCCTATGTTAGGAAATATTAAAGTAGCGGGCCTAACTAGTAAAGAGGTAAAGGACAATATAACTGCGATTATAATTGAGAAAAAACTTTTATTAGATCCCGTAGTAAACATTCATCACCTTAATTATGAAGTTACTGTGTTGGGAGAAGTGGGCAAACCAACTGTAATAAATGTTCCAAGTGAAAAGATATCCCTTTTAAAAGCCCTTGGCTTAGCCGGGGATATTACCATATTTGGTAAAAAAGATAATGTATTGTTGATAAGGGAAGTCAATGGAAAAAGAGAGGTAAAACGAATTGATCTTAATGCTGCCAACTTTCTGACTTCTCCCTATTATTATTTACAGCCAAATGATTTGGTATATGTAGAAGCCAATAAAGATAAAGTGGCAAGTTCAAGTGCTTTCAGACAAGTTTTACCGACACTATTATCAGCATTGTCTGTTATTTTAATAACATTACAAATTTTAAAAAAATAACAAAAAAGGGATATTACGTATAATGCAACAGAAACAACATACAACATCTGTAAAAAAAGAAGAACGTTCAATCATTCAGGTAGTTTCAACATATGTACCTTATTGGCCATTATTTGCAATTTTTTTGCTTCTTTCTATGTCCTGCGGATTTTTGTACCTCCGCTATGCTGTGCCAAAATATGAAGCTTATGCTACCATAATAATTAAGGATGAGAAAAAAGGGTATGATGATTCTAAAATGATAGAATCTCTTAATTTGATTAATACTAAGAAAATAATTGACAATGAAATTGAAGTGCTTCAATCAAGGACATTAATGAATGAAGTAGTAAAAAAATTACACTTATATGCACCAGTTTTTCAGGAAGGCAAAATAAAGTCTATATCTGCCTACGAGATATCAACTTTATTGATTGAAGCTATGTACCCTGATTCTTTAAACTCTTCAAAAAATATAGAGCTATATTACGATGTAACAAAGGGAACTGTTTTACTTAATAAAAGTTTTACAGGGCCAGTCAATGAATGGTTAAAAACACCTTATGGTATTTTAAGATTTATACACAACGATAAAAATGTACCTGTTGCTACAACTGCACCTAACAAACACTGCTTTTTTTATCTAAGGCCATCTAAATTTGTTGCAGCCTATATGTTATCAAATTTAAAGTTATCTGCTTCTAGTAAATCATCAAGTGTAATTAATTTAAGTTACAGGGATGAAACACCAAAATTAGCAGAAGATATTTTAAATCAACTTATTGTTTCGTATGGAGAGTCTGCCTTAAAAGAAAAAAATATTTTGGCTAAAAATACCCTTTCCTTTATTGAAGACCGGCTAATCATCGTTAAAAATGATTTGGATTCTATAGAAAGGAAACTGCAACAATATAAAACTGGTAGAGGGGCTGTAGATATTAGCAGACAGAGCCAGATTTACCTGGATAATGTGAGTGCTAACGATAAGAGGGTTAGTGATATTAATATGCAAGTTGCTGTAATGGATCAGTTAGAAAAATCAGCATCCTCTCCGGGTAGTATAGGTATGATACCTTCAACTTTAGGTGTTAATGACCCTGCATTAACGCAACAAATGAACAATCTGAGTGCATTGCAAATGCAGTACGACAAACTTAAAACTACTGTAGCTGAAAACAATCCGCTTTTACTTTCGCTTACTGAGCAAATTAATCAGATTAAACCTACTATCTTGAACAATATTCAAAGTCAACGGCAAAGCCTTGAAAAAAACAGGAGTACTTTATACGCTTCAGGTGGAATTTATAACAACGTTTTATCCTCCATTCCCCAAAAAGAAAGACAACTGGTTGAAATTAGCAGGGATCAAAATATTAAAAATAGCATATACACTTTTTTATTACAAAAAAGAGAAGAAAGTGAACTCTCGTATGCTTCAACAATATCAGATAGCAGGGTTGTAAACTACGCTATGGCTTCAAGGTCTCCGGTTAGCCCTAACCGATTAATAATTTATATGGTTGCAGTTGCAGTTGCCCTTGGGTGCCCCATTGCTTTTGTTACCATACGTGAAACGCTTAGTCCTAAAATATTGTATAGGCAAGAAATTGAATCTTTAACAAACGTGCCTGTAGTAGCTGAAATTTCATTTAATAAATCAAAAGAGCCCTTGGTTGTTCAACCAGGTATTAGAACTGTTATTGCAGAAGAATTCAGAAAAGTGAGGGTTTCACTTTTATCACTTGGTATTAATGCAGTACATAAAAAAATCCTTATAACTTCCAGTATTTCGGGTGAAGGTAAAAGTTTTGTAGCTGCCAACCTAGCTACAAGCCTTTCATTAACGGGTAAAAAGGTCGTGCTGGTTGATATGGACCTTCATAATCCTGGCTTAGGGAAAATTTTTGGTATAAAAGAACAACCTGGCGTAAGTGATTATCTGATTGGGAAAGTAGGGTTGGAGAAAATAATTCATAATATTTCGGGAAATGGAGATTTATATTATATTTCATCAGGTATTTTGCAACAGGACTCTTCTGAAATACTGGAGAATGGTAAAGTTCAAGAGCTGATAGCAAAGCTGGATGCTGATTTTGATGTTGTAATTATTGACACAGCTCCGGTTATATTAATAACAGATGCTTTTCTTTTATCCTCTTTGTGCGATGCCACTTTATATGTTGTAAGACATAAATTTACCCCTAAGATGCTGATAAAAAGAATAGACACCAGCATGAATATTAATCCCATAAAGAATGCAGGTATTATATTTAATGGTGTGATGACCAGGGGCTTTTTCAGAAATAATTATGGCTATGGCTACAATTATGTATACAGTTATGATAACAAAAAAAATAAAAAATCTTTAAAAATCTAGTAATATTGAAGCTGCAATAATTTATACAATAACAAACCATACCAATATCCTTCTAAAAAACAAGTATCTAATCCATTGAGAATCTGCTTTTTTTTTAAATAAAAAAATTAACAGATGAAAAAAAATTGGTATGCAGTTTATACAAAATTAAATTGCGAATTAAAGGTAATTGCTCAATTGAACAGAAAAAAAATTGAAACTTCTTGCCCAGTAAACAGTGTTAGTAATAATACCGGTTTTAGAAAAAGGTGGATTACAGTTCCATTATTTCAATCAATTGTTTTTGTTTATATTTCTGAAGAAGAAATGGCGATAGTAAAACAAACTACGGATGTCTTGAATTTTTTATATTGGCTCGGTACACCTGCAATTATAAGTAATGAAGAGGTGAAAAATATTGAACGCTTTACAAGCGACTATACTCATATACGGATAGAAAAGACAATCGTAAATCCTTATGCTCCTATCCAAATAATTAGCCATAAAGACTTAAGTAATAGTAATGTGTCTTCGAGCTATACATTTATAAAAATGTTACTTCCATCGCTTGGATATTCCATTATAGCTTCGGTAGAAACTGCTACCTTTAAAGTATTTGATTCGCTGACAAATAAAAAAAGAAAATTAGTTTCATAACGGTTACTTTAATAATCGTGTAAATCGGTATTAGTAAGGTTAACAATTTTAATTTATATAATTAATACTATTTTACTCCAGCAGGTTTATCTATTGTACAGAAATATTTTTGATGCTTTTTATCCCCAAACATCTTCTTTATTTCTTAACTAAAAAGAATGAAAATACTCATAGCCGTTCCCGAATTTCCTGTTTATTTAGAGGATATTAAAAGTTATTTCGTCTCTGCGTTATCTAATTTGGTAACTTTTTCAACAAAAAAATTATTCACGTAATATTTTTCTTTGTATAGCCTATACGCTATGAGTCGCTATATGTTAATACAGATGACATAATATCTATAGCAATTCATTAAAAAAAATGGGTTTTAAAAATGATAAATCCAATATTAAATAATATAAAGCGTTAAAATAAACAATCTTATTAATAATATATTAATCATTTATTTGTTTCTATTTTAGTAGATTTTTAAAAAATAAAATATAGGTATTATTAAGATGATAAGCTATTACAAAAAAACTTTCTTTATAAAAATTCGTGAATCATGGTTTAATGGAAATATTAATTTCCTTGATTTATTTTCCTTCAAAGTTGTCTATCATTTAAAAAACAATAGAACAATGTGGGCAATAAAAGAAATAAGCCATACCATCGAGTTAGATTTAGAGCAGGATAAGCAAACGATATTTTCCAATTTTTCAAAATCTTACAGGCAGCAAATAAGAAAGTCGGAAGAGGAGGGTATAGTAATAGAAATAAATAATGACATTGACACTTTTGTTAATTTTTTCAACAATTTCGCTGAAAAAAAAGGTACTTTTTCTACCTCAAAAGAAAGGATAATTGAAAAGAAAGAGTACCTGGTAATAAGTTTTGCAAAACACAATGACAACATAATAGCAGCACATAGTTACCTTGTTGATAAAGAGCTAAAGATAGTAAGGCATTACCAAACGTCTAATAAGCGCTTTGAAGATAACCTGAATAAAAATTTTGTTGGGCAGGCTAATAAATATTTATTAGTTACGAATTTACTAAGGTTTAAAGAAGATGGATTTAAAATATTTGACTTTGGTGGATATGCTGACAAAACAACTGATGAAAGTCTTTTGGGAATAAACAATTACAAACTAAAATTTGGTGGAAAAATTGTAGAATGTAACAATTACTATTCGTTACCTTATTGGATGGTAAAAAAAATAGGAGTACTGTTCGGTTGGACAGGAACAGTTTAGTATTTGTTAAGCGTATAAAAAGGACACTATATTCTATTTAAAAAATAGCAGTTATAAAACAAGCCATCTGCAATTATTTAAAGTAGGGATGGTTCAAAACACGCCAGTTCAAAAATTTAGCACGTATTATGGTAAATCAAATACCATAATAAATATCACAGGTCTATAGTAAATGATTTTTAAAGAGACTTTTTTCTACACTGCAATAAATACAAAAGGCAGGTGTTAAACAGTTTTTATAATATTATTTTTTGTGATATATTTTTAGAAATTATTGGTGATAAACTTCTATTTAAACAAGACTATTTTTGAAAATATTTTAAATAAAATAAATAATCAACAATAAATTAGTTTTCAAAAAAAAAATATAATTTGATTTAAAGATAATAAATAATATAAAATTTCGTATTATTTCATTTTAATAATAGTTTTATCTCATTTAATGAATAAACAATTCAGATATTATTTACAGCTTTCGCTAATAGCATTGGATGTAATTGTACTTAATGTTGTTTTTTTTATTTCAAAATTTTTATTAAGTGCTAAAATATTACCGGAAGATTTTAATTCTTATCTGGAGCTTTGGGCAGTGTTTAATATTTTATGGCTTTTGCTTTCTGTTGGTACAAGATCCTATTCAGATCATATAATTATTAATTTTGATTTTTTTACCAAGCGTACTGTCAAAGTGTATATTGTATGGGTTATATCCATCCTTTTTTATCTTTTTTTCTTACGTAAATTTGAAATATCGCGTTATTTTATTTTTGTTATGTTAGTCAGTTTTGCATTTGGTTTAATTTTTAACCGCTTTTTATACCTCGGTATTTATTATCACTTTAAAACTAAAGATTATTTAATCAACAAAGTATTAATAATAGGATATAATGAAACTGCAAAAAAATTAGAAGCTTTTTTTGAAGAAGAAGGGCTCAATTCAAAGTTGATAGGTTTTACTGAAGATTCAAGAAATGTAACTGAACTTACCCGGTATCCTATACTTGCTTCCATAAAAAATACTATAGCCATAGCTAAAGAAATGGAAGTGCATGAAATATTTTCTACTATAACTCCCGAGCAAAATAATTTTGTTTACAGTATGATTGAAGAAGCAGAAAAAGCATGTATCAGATTTAAAGTTGTTCCAAATTTTTCTTTGTTTATCAATAAGCCTGTTCATATAGATTATATCAGGGATATGCCTATTTTGTCATTACGAAGTGAACCATTGGATGATGTAGGTAATAGGATTAAAAAAAGATTTTTAGATATTGTTATAAGTTTATTTGTTGTAGTTTTTATTCTTTCATGGTTAGTACCAATTTTGGGTTTATTTATTTATTTAGAATCGAAGGGCCCCGTTTTCTTTTCTCAAATGCGCACGGGCAAAAATAATAAGGGTTTCCATTGCCTGAAGTTTAGAAGTATGAAAATAAATAAAGACTCCGATTTTAAACAAGCTACCAAAAACGACAACCGGATTACTCAGATTGGGAAATTTATTAGAAAAACCAGTCTTGATGAATTTCCTCAATTTATTAATGTATTAAAAGGGGAAATGAGCCTTGTAGGCCCAAGGCCGCATATGGTAAAGCATACCGATGATTATTCAAAAATTGTATATCAATTTATGGTGCGTCAGTTTTTAAAACCGGGTATAACAGGATGGGCACAAATAAATGGCTACCGTGGAGAAATTACTGATCCTGAACAGATAAAAATGAGGGTAAATAATGATTTATGGTATCTTGAGAACTGGAATATATGGTTAGATATCCGAATTATATTCTTAACTGTGTATAAAGTATTTAAGGGTGATGAGAAGGCGTTTTAGAATTATTAGCTAATGTTTCATTTTAAAATATTCTGCATTTTTGATAATCACTCCAGTTTAAAATGTGACTGAGATGGGCGAAGCCATAACTTTCTATTAATTTTATTTTGCACTACATTAATAAATTTTAATTCAACTTAACCCATTGTGTAATGCAAAAATATTTTCATAACAAAATATTTGGCATTCATGTAATGGTTTATATTTTTTAATTACACAAATTGAAAGTACTTATTATAATTCCCGGTTTTCCTTTTAATACTGAAAACATTAAAGGAGGTGTAGCTTCTGCATTAGCTAATTTATTGCAGGGATTTACTAATAAACAAATTGAAATAAGAGTAATTTCATTTAACAGAGAAATTACTGAAAAGCTTATAATACATTATTCTGAAAATATTGATATTTATTATATACCCGAAAGTAAATTACCTCACTTTTTCAACTTTATCATTAAGGGATCTGCAGAAATTAAAAAACAGATAAGGGAATTTAATCCTGGTTTAGTGCACTATGCAATGAGTGGTTATATTTTACTTACCAAAATATTTGGGCTTTTGCAAAAGACACACCTGGCAACTATTCATGGTGTTCCATTTTTAGAAGCACGACAAAATAAAAGCATAAAAGAAAAATTTGTTTTTTATACAAATGGTGTTGTAGAAATATTGCTTAGCCCACGCAATATTATACATATTTCCAGCTATTCGCAAGCGTTTTATGGCAATAAAAATAAAAGGATAAGCATTATACCCAATGCCATAAACCCAAGCTATTATAAACTTCCTATAAAAAATAAAACAGACAATAAATTGCTTTATGTGGGTAGCATTGATACCAATAAAAATATATTATTTCTATTAAAAGTTTTAAAAATACTAATAGAAAAACAACTATCATTTTCACTTGAAGTATTGGGGGGATTCGCAGATGAAGCCTATCAGCAAGAGGTTCTCGCTTTTATTAAAAAAAATAACCTTGAAGGGCATGTAAAATTATATGGCTGGATAACACAGCCAAAATTACAGGAAGTTTTATCACAGTCAGATATATTGATAGTGTCGTCTAAGCAGGAAACACTTCCAATGGTTATAGCAGAGGCAATGAGCGCAGGTAAAGTAGTTATCTGTTCAACTGTAGGTGGAATTCCTGAAATGGTAACGGATGGAAAAGATGGATTTTTGTTTAATATTTCAACAACAGAAAATATAATATCAATTTTAGAACAATTGTATAATAATAATACCCTAGTACAACAAATACAAACAAGTGCTAGGGAAAGAGCAATAGATACATATCACTGTGATAAAATAGCGCAAAAAACAATCTCTTTTTACAAATTGCTATTAAAATAAAAGTAAAAAAGCAGATAATAAAATTTTAAAAAAAACTACAAAATTACAGAAAACTAAAATTTAATTTATTAAAATGGAACCGTGACTTAGGGTGACCACGCTATGTGACTTTTCTTTTAAAATTAATTTTAAATGATAGATTACCCATTAAAACCTAAAAAAAATACGTAAATAGTTATAATATAATTGTATATAAATATTTCATTTATAAATTTAATATTATACTTCAATGCCGTTTAGTTATGAGCCTTCGATTGGCGGGTGGGGACACCCGCCACGGCTAACCGCCGGGGTTGGTATCCCCCATCAACCCCTTAGCTAAACGGCATTGTATTATACTCGTAAAATACTAATGTCAAGAACAAAAAATACTATTAAAAATGCCAGAATAAATTTATTATTCTACATTATATTATTTTTCATTTCTCTTTTTTCAAGAAAAATTTTTATCACTATTTTGGGAAATGAAATTGCAGGGTTGAATTCCACTATACAAAATATTCTTGGAATACTTAACCTCGCCGAATTAGGAGTTTGGTCTGCTACTGCTTACTCTTTGTATAAATATATTCATGATGAAAATCACGAAAAAATAAAAGAAATAATAAGTGTGTTTGCCCATTTCTATAAAATTATTGGGTTTATAATATTAGGTAGTAGCTTAATATTGACTTTTTTTTTACCGGTTATATTTAAAAATAGCGGAGTGAGCATCTATTTTATTATGGCTGCCTTTTTTACTTTTCTATATTCAAATTTGCTTGGTTTTTTTTTTAATTTTAAGCAAATCCTCATTATTGCTGATCAGAAGAACTACATTATTGTCACCATCTCCAATACCATTTTAGTAATAAAAGTACTGCTGCAAATTCTTTTTCTTTATATTTTTAAAGGCAACTTTTATATTTGGTTAGCGTTGGAAATTATTTTTGCCACAGTAAACACTTTCTTCCTTAACTTTTATGTTGCCAAGGCGTATCCATGGTTAAAACTTAACAAATTCGATAAGAACCTACTGCAATCGCATAAAATTTTACTGAGAGATATTAAAAGAATGATTTCACATAAGTTTGCCGGAGTAGTAATATTAGAAACCGACAATCTTTTTATTTATATTTTTACAGGGTTAGTACAGGTAACTTATTATACGAATTATTCTTTATTAATATCCAGGGTTGTCAGCCTGTTAAATTCTTTGCTAAATAGTGGCATAGCTTCCGTAGGTAATTTGGTTGCAAGCGATGACAAAGTGAAAATTAATAAAGTTTTTTGGGAGTTATTAGCATTGAGGTATGTATTGGGGGGTGTAATGGTCGTTTCCATTTATTATCTAATTAATTCTTTTATATTAATTTGGTTAGGTAAAGAATACATAATTAATAATGCAATATTGTTATTAATATTGTTTAACAGTTATATATCCATAACCCGTTTTTCAGTTGATACATTTATTGACTCGTTTGGCCTTTATGGGCATGTATGGGCTCCGTGGACAGAAGCTGGCTTGAATCTCTGTATTACTTTAATTTTTGGATATAAATATGGCATCGTTGGTATATTAGCAGGTACCTCTATCAGTACAGTACTTATAGTTTGCATTTGGAAACCATATTATTTATTTTCTCAGGGTTTCAAGATAAGTGTTTTTAGTTATTGGTCTAATCTAATTAAACACATTTTTATATTAGGATTTACATTTTTCATGGTTTATTTTATAAATTCCAGGATAATTCCAGTCCCATCTGATTATTTGCATTGGATATTCAAAGCTATAGTGGTTTTTGTATTTTCATTTTTATTATATGGTTTATTAACCTATACCACATCTTGGGGAATGCGATTATTTACAAAAAGGGTAATTAATATGCTACAAAAAAATAATGCCCAGCTAGCTATTTTCTTAAGTGTACTATATACTTTTAGTGTGTTATTTTATAGATACAATCTGATGTTAATTTAATATAAAAAATTTTGATAAATATGTTATTTATTACAACGTAACAAGAAATTAATTAAAAATATTTGCCAATCAAAAAAATGAAAATACTATTTGTCCTGGCACTTGAGGTTAATCCAAAAGTAGGAGGAGTTGAAAGAGTGACACATGTGCTTACACGTTATTTTGATAATGCAGGAATTGAAGTTTATTTTTTTTATTTTAATTTAAAAGAACTTTCCTTTCCTGAATATAATGAAAACGTAGAGGTGTTTTTCCCACCGGACATTGTTAATGTAAATTCACAAGAAAATATTTTGTTCCTTAAAAACATTTTGGTTAGCAAGGATATCAATATCGTAATTAATCAAGGCTCTATAGGAGATAGCATAACTGCGGTTATTGCAGAATCTGCAAAAAAATCTTCTGTAAAAATAATTTCAGTTTTACACAGCACGCCATTTAAATTCTCACTATTTTATGGCCAATATAAACAAACACTTACTAATTATTTAGCGGCAGAGAAAAAAAGTTTCAAGAATATTTTGAAAAAGAAATTTTTAATTTTTCTAGCCTACCAGCAATATGTAAAATTTTACAAAAAACATTTAAAAATGGCTTTCGATTCAAGTGATTGTTTTGTATTGCTTTCCCAAGGCTATATACCTATATTTAATAAAATATTAAAAATTCATAATCAGGATAAATTAATTTCTATTGCCAATCCCTTATCGTTTAAAGAGGATTTTTCTATTAATAAACTTAACTATAAAAAGAAGCAGGTCATATACGTTGGCAGGCTTGAATTTCATGCAAAAAGATTAGATAGATTAATAAATGTGTGGAGTATGATTGAAAATATTGCTCCGGATTGGAAACTGATTATCATTGGTGGAAGTATGGAAAGTGTACCAAATGAGACCGACTATCAGATGAAAGAATTGATAAGGCTAAAAAAAATGATTGAAAATCTGCAATTGAAAAATATCACTTTTGCGGGTAATAAAAACCCTGAAGTTTATTACAATGAAAGTAAATTATTTTGTTTAACATCAAGTTATGAAGGTTTTCCATTGGTACTGGGCGAAGCAATGCAGTGTGGGGTAGTTCCAGTTGTATTTGGAAGTTTTGAAGCAGCCTATGACATCATTGAACATAAAATAAATGGACTTATAGCAGCACCTTTTGATATAGGAGAATATACGTCTTTATTAAGTGAATTAATGTTAGATGATTCTATGACACAAAAAATGGCAATAAGTGCCATTGATGGTTCAAAAAAATTTTCCGTAAAAGTTATCGGGGATCAATGGATAAAATTGTTTAAGGAATTAACAGTTCAAAAATAATTTATAAAAATTAACCATTTAAAAGATTTGAACTGTTATTAAATCAATATGTATTATTCAGCAACTTGATTAAAATGTTATTTTAATCCTTACAGTCACTCCATTTAATCTTATTTTTAAAAAATTAAACACCATGTTAACCAGTTTAGATTCTTTAAATATTAACCGAAATATTTGCCCGGTTTGCAAAGCGGCAGATCGTTCTATATTATTAAGCGTTAAACATAATAGCCCCGGTTTTTTGGATTTTATAAAATTTGAAAAATATTTCAGCGCCTCATTTTATGATGGCTATAACAATGGGTTTCTTGGGGAAATGCTTTATGAGGTAGCAGAATGTAACTCTTGCCATTTTATATATTTAACAGAAGTTTTGAATGAAACAGGTATGGGGATTCTTTACAATGAATGGTTAGACAAAGAGTTATTAAAGGAGTACTACGGTAATATACCACATAATACTTATGAAGAAACAATGCTGAGAGTAATAAAAAAAATATATAATAAAAAAAGTCAGGTTAATATAATGGATTTTGGTGCTGGCTATGGAAATTTTTGTTCTATTTCAACCAAGATAGGTTTTAATACTTACGCCTTTGATTTATCTGATGATAAAAATGATCATATAAAAAATATGGGAGTTACTATTATCAACAACCTGGAAAATTATATTGGATTTTTTGACTTTATATATGTAAACCAGGTTTTTGAACATGTATCAGACCCTGGGGGCATATTAAAAAAGTTGCAACAATGCCTTACGAATAAAGGGTTGATTTATTTGGCAGTGCCAGATTGTAATGATGCGAAGAAATTTTTAAAAGAAGAGGGACTTTCTAATAATTTTTTTAAATTTCTTTCTCCCCATCAGCATATTAATGGATTTACCAATAATACCCTGAGGCTATTAGGTATTAATGCAGGCTTAAAACCACTTTCAATGGGGGATTTTTTATTCATGTTTAATAAATCTTTAAATCTGGTCGAATTAAAATTCTTAATTAAGAAAACAATTAAAAATTCCAGATTCAGCACAGGTTTATTTTTCAAAAAAAATAATTAGTCATGGCAATAGCTGTACACTATACAGAA
>JANYFT010000122.1 GCA_025359625.1 Ferruginibacter sp. | reverse complement strand
TTGATGGCCTTCCAGTAACGAATGATGGGCTTCGGGTAGCACTTGATGGCCTTCCAGTTACGAAAGATGGGCTTCGGGTAGCACTTGATGGCCATCCAGTAACGAATGATGGGCTTCGGGTAGCACTGGATGGCCTTCCAGTAACGAATGATGGGCTTCGGGTAGCACTTGATGGCCTTCCGGTAACGAATGATGGGCATCGGGCTATGCTTTTTGTTCCGCAACTGCCGGTAACCGTTTCTCGGGCAGGGTGGTATTCTTGGGTATTTTCGGGTGCTTTCGGGTACTTTAGTTAAACTATAAAATAAAAAGCTACCCATGGCAGTTATTAGGCCACCACAATTTTGTGGACATATAAAATCTTATACTATGCGAAGAGCAAAAATCAGCATTAGTTTTTCTTCTTACACTGATGCCAACCTTCAAACCAAGGCAGAGCTTATTATTGCCAGTATGACGCCTAATACTGCTTTTGCCAATCCTGTGCCTACCCTTACAGAACTACAGGCTGCCCTGGACCAATACAGTGCAGACCTGGTAGCGGCTGCAAGCCTGGGCCGCACCAATGTGGCCAACAAAAATGCCAGCCGCCAGCAACTGGAAATGCTGATGACCCGGCTGGGCATGTATGTAATGTTTGTTGCCAACGGCGATGAGGCCATCCTTACCAGCAGCGGTTTTTCGCTTACCAAAACTCCTGAAGCAAGGTCTATTACCAACCCCGGCAATGTTACCCTCAGCAATGGTATCACGGCTGGCCAAATGGTAGATTTTGTTAAAGCAGTGGCGGGTGCCAATGGCTACCTGCACGAAATTTGTGCAGAGCTGCCTACCAGCGTAACCGTATGGACAAGCTATACCAGCACCAGGAGCCAGTATACCTTTACCGGCCTTGAACCCGGCAAAAAATACTGGGTAAGGGTTGCAGCCACCGGCCGCAACGAGCAAATTGCCTATAGCCCCGTGGCAAGCCAGTTTGCACAATAAGCACTAAGTGCTTTACCTGTTTTAATGGCTGCTTCGGCCTTTACTTTTTACTACAGTTACTGTTAGTTGCCAGGGCATTTTTATTGGTATGCCTTGTAATAGTTGCTCGCTGTAAAGAGTTGTTTGAGGCAGTCATTTTTTTTTGCCCGCCACCTCAATTGATATTTCGCATGTAACCAAACCATTCTTATTTAAAAAAAAACTTAGGGCAGCTATTGCAGTTGTGGTATAATATTATTTTATTTGCAAGATTATAAATTTAGCCTATATGGAAAAAGACGATCTTAACCCTCCTGAAAGAGACTGGCCATGGATAGACGGGCGTGCCGTAATGAAATTACTGGGCATCTCCAGTGACGCATTAAAAAAAATGCGGCAGGCCGAAAAAATTACCTGCACCCAATGGGTGGTTCCCAGGGGAAAATATTATTACAATTTTAATGAAATGAAAGACCAGATGTGTCGCAACATAAAGCCTTCAAGATAAGAAGTGCCCTATGTAAAATTGTATATTCCGGCAAATCATGCCCGGATGGTTAACATTATTTTATTTTAAAAACTGCACTTAAGGCAACTACCTTGTTGCGGCTGTTATGGATGCCTTTGCCTGCCGGTTGCAGGGCATACTGGTAATCTATACCTATAACAGTTTTGTTAATCGTGTAGCGAAGGCCGGTTATAAAACGGTAATCCACATTGCGAACGGGCATAGTATATTCCTGCTCAGCGCTGGTGGCTATCATCGGGTAAACGGGTGGCGATTGGTTACGATAATCGTAGGAGGTTATTGTTTTGTTGGTCTTTTTGTTTAACAACACACTTAACTGAATGCCTCCCTGCACCGACCATTTTTTGCTGATATTTATTCCTGCGGTTATAGGAATGTCAGCATAATATAAAGGGCGGGCAGTGGTTTCTTTATCTAACCGGATATTATTTGCCGTATCGTTTACATACATTGTTTGGCTAACGCCCCTGATATTGCTTGCAACCGGTGAATATGCGGCCATTGATGCAGCCAAATAAAATATCGAATTGATATTGTACTTTGCCACAGCTACAGGATAGGGTTGCAGGTGTTGGTGTTTGCCGGTTACCACATTTATACTTATGCCTGCCAATAAACTCCAGTAGCCATTTCTTTTGGTTTTAACTGTCTTATTTAAAGGCAGTGCAACAGTGTTTTTAGCAGCTACCGCAGGGGATTCTACGGCATTATTTATTGTAGTATTTAATGGTTTGTCTGTCTCGCTGTTTTCATCCGTGTTTTCCATTAATTGTTCTGCTATTGTTGCTGAACTATTTAAAGCATTTAGGTGCAGCGGCAGATCCAGTTTTTTATTAAGAAATAAGGGGCTGATATTTTTATTGTAGTTGGCAAAGTTGTTGGCGGATATTACTACTCTTGTGCTCTTTTTAAAACTATTTATTGCAGATGGCAAAACAGTTGCTGTTGATTTTTGTACAATTGCAAGGCCGGTATTACGTGCCATGCCTGAAAATAAAATGGTTGTATTTAATTGTAAAGAAATAAACAGTAGTGCTGTAATTAAAAGCGTGGTGGCAGCATAAGATACCAATAACCTTTTGTTTAACCATTGCTTTTTAGCAGGCATGCGTTCGTTTAGCAACAGTTGCATTTGCTGCCAGCCTTCATTGCCGGTAATGGGCAGGTCGGTAATATGGTGTATATCTCTATTCATACTTTACCATTTTAGGTTGTTTTAACTGCATGGTATTTTTTAATCTTTTTCTTGCTTCGGCAAGGTGCCACCTGCTGGTGGTTTCTGTTATGTTAAGCTGTGCGGCAATATCTTTGTGTGAGTAGCCATCAAAAGCAAAAAGGTTTATCACTACTCTTGTTACGGCAGGCAACTGTTTAAAATGTTGCAGCAGTTCTTCTTGTTTCCAATTATAGTGCAGGGTAAAATCATCGTTGCCCTGCTCGCCAATGCTGTCAATATGTATTAAGCGAATGTTTTTTTTACAACGGCGGGTATGGTCTATGGCCGTGTTGATGACAATGGTTTTTAGCCATGCTTTAAAATTGCCCGCTTCTTTTTTGTATTGGGAAATATTTAGAAAAACTTTCAGGAAAGCATCGTTTAAAATAGATAAAGCATCATGCGCATCTTCGGTATACCGCTGGCAGGTACGAAACATATCTTCGTAATAATATTTATACAGTTTTTCCTGCGCTAACCGGTTATTGCGGTTGCATTCCTTAATTAATTGATGCAGGTCTTCTTCTATCACAATGATCAATACAAATTATATTTAGAAAATGAATGCATTTCAAACTGTAGTTTTTCTTTGTGAGCATGGTTGGCCAAGGCACCAGCCGACAACAATTTGAAATGCATCCTTATAATGGCGCTTGCAGACTTTTATAAAAATTTGCAGCGCTGTCACTTAATGTTTAAATGATATCTTCTTGCTTACTTTATTTGCCGGGTTTAAACTGTCTGTATATTTTACCTGCAGCAACGTATCATTTAGTATAATTACTTTCCATGACACATATTTAGCCGGAGCGGTTGCATTGAGCTGAATAGAATCTGTAGTTAACTGGTAAACCCAGCTACCTTTTGCATAATGAAAAACGGAAGAGTCGCATTTGGCAGTGCCATCCTTAAAATCGAAACCTGCATTGTTGAACAATATGATATCATCGCTCATGCAGGCTTTTGAAATTATACTGTCAACAGCAGGCTGATTTATTTTAGGGGTGGTAATGCTGCTGATCTTCCAGGTAGCCATCAGCTTTTTTACCTTATCTGGCACCGGCGTTACATTATCATCTTTTTTACAGGCCATAAACAGGGCACTGCTTACCATGGCGGCTACTAAAAACTTTACTATATTCTTTTGCATATTACTTTAATTAAGATTGTTAATTATTTATTTGAAGGCATTAAAAAATTTATCCCGGGATGTGTACACTTACCTGTACGATATTTTATTAGCGGTTGTTGGGTGCAAGAAAAAATAATGTAGAATCAGGCCATTGGTTCGCAAACCTTTACTCTTTTTGTTAGACCTTTTTTTCTTTTTTTATTTGAGCTTCCTCTTTGGCAAAATGTAGCCTTGGTACCTGATGACCCTACTGGGGCTGCGAAGAAATCCTATTTGTTTAAGAAAAAATCGACCACATTTTTTGAGAAGCAGCTACTCAAAAATAAAATCTAATAAATACTATGAATTGATTTTTATTAATATTAGGTTTACTGCCTGATTTCCTCGTTGCCACTAAAAAATATCCCGCCCCTATTTCTTTTTAACCTTTAAAAATTTTACTTCATGAAACAATTATCAATTTTTATTTCAGCAATAATATGCTTTGCTTTTTTTACTGACTGTGTTGCACAGTCTGCCAGCCCTTACACCCCTACTTACGGCAGCAGTTTTAAAATAGGCAAGCCCGCTTATGGTGCCATAGTACTTAATTTATGGAAAGACTGGGACGATAATACCTTAGATAAACATGATTACTTTAGCGACACCGTGGTGATGTACTTATCCGATGGTATGGTAATTCGTGGCAAGGCAGCCAATTTGGAGGGTGCCAAAAAATACCGTGGCGGAATGTCTTCTGCAAAATCAATTATTCATGCCTGGGTTACTTTGGCCAGTAACGACAAAAATGAAGAGGCGGTTAGTATATGGGGAACTGAAGAGGATACATACGCTGATGGCAAAGTAGAAAGGAAAGACCTGCATGAAGTTTGGTGGTTTAATAAAGAGGGCAAAGTTGCAAGAATGAGGCAGTGGGCTGCTAAATTTACTGAGTAACATTTTTTATTAAATAATTGTCAGGTTCTATTTATGCAGGGGCCATATAAGGGTACCTGATTTTACACCTGCCATAATCAAGTTATACTATACCTTAAACCAATACCGGCAAAAGTATTGTAAACCTGCAGTGCAGCCTGCCACATTTTATTAATGCCGGGTTGCAATCAATATTGCCGGATAATTAATTTAACAGCGGGAATATTCAAAACCTGCCACGGAAATGCTCTTCACATTTCCGGCGGCGGGTTTTATCATTTAAAATATAGATGCGGATGTTTTATTGATAAGTGCATTGGTCAATGATATAGAATGGAAGGACTTTAAAAAGCCCATGGGCCACTTTGCTACTATTTTATCCCTGCCGAAATAATTATTTATTTTAAACGGTTTATAAAAATTGTGCGGTGGCAAAACCTAATTTAGCCAAACGGGCAGGCTCCTCAATTTTAAAAACAAAAGCTTATTTTGTAGCATGAAAAAAAATAAAAACCCAAGACGCCATTTTATTAAACTGTCTGCAATGGGTTTAAGCGGCCTTGCCGTTGCCCCCATTGCCGGGGCAGTGCAGCAAACAACTTTTGTACATAATGCTGCGGTTGCAGGCGATAAAAAAATGCATATAGTTTGTGTAGGTGCCCACCCCGGCGACCCTGAATTTGGCTGCGGTGGAACCATGGCAAAATATAGTGATGCAGGGCATGCCGTAACTTTTTTATACCTCACCAGGGGCGAGGCAAGTGACCCGGCTAAAACCTATGCAGCAATGGCTGAGTTGCGCACTAAGGAAGCGGCCATTAGCTGTAAAATATTAAACGCCACACCAATGTTTGCGGGCCAGATTGATGGCAATACTATTTTAGATAAAAATAAGAACGAGGAAATGACAAAAATGATATTGGCACTGCAACCTGATATTGTTTTTACACAATGGCCCGTGGATGCACATCCTGATCACCAGGTTACGGGTTTGCTGGCACTTACTGCCTGGGTAAGATCGGAGAGGCAGTTTCATCTTTATTTTTATGAAGTAAATACCGGCAGCGAAACCATGGCATTTACGCCAACCGGCTACGTGGATATTACCGCTGTGAGGGAACGTAAAAAAGAAGCCATGTTTGCACACAAAACACAAAACCCGGTGGCTACTTACAATGACTATTTTAAACCGCTGGAAGATTTCAGGGGGCTTGAAGCGGGTGTAAAGGCAGCCGAAGGTTTTATTCATTTTAAAGCAAAAGGCGAAAGAGCAAATATTATTGGATTGTAATAATAATTTTATCTTGCTTTGCAAGTTGCTTTCAGCAGTTTTTTTGTAGTTAGTTTTGGCTTTTAATTAGCTTATAATAACTTGTATAATTTCCATGACGAAAAAAATAAAACCACTTATAAACAACATTCCTCATTATCAATTATTATTTATGAAAAAGCAACTATTGTATGGCATCTTCTCCCTGGTTTTTTTAAGTACTGTTTGCAAAGGCCAGCAGGGTAAATGGATGGTAATATTTAATGGCCATTCAATAAGCCAGTTGAGGGGTTACAACATGAATAGTTTTCCAGACAAAGCCTGGAAGGTAGAAGATGGTGCACTGGTTACACAAACAGGCGTACCCAATATAGACCTGGTAACAAAAGCGGCCTATAAAAATTTTGAATTGAAGTTTGAATGGAAAGTATCGGAAGCTGGTAATAGTGGTATATTTTTTCACATGAAGGAATCGCTTACCCATCAATCTGACAATGGCAATAGCCCTAACTGGCTTGATAATTTTGAGATGCAGATACTGGATGATATTAATTTTAATGATACGGCTGCCATACGTTCTGCCGGTTCCCTGTATGACCTTATCATTCCAAAAAATAAGCACTTGAAACCCGTTGGCGAATATAACACTGCTAAACTAATTGTACGCGGCAATCATGTGGAGCATTGGTTAAACGGCACTAAAGTAGTAACCTACGAAATGGGAAGCCATGAAATGAACACACTGCTGAAAGAAAGTAAGTTTAAAGACAATCCGGGATATGGTAAATCGCCCAACGGATTAATTATGTTTCAGCACCACGGCCAAAAGGTTTGGTTTAAAAATATCATGGTAAAAAGATTGTAAATTTTATCAATAAAAAAAGCTCTCCGGCTGTAACTTTTAGTTTTAATATAAGACACAACAAACGATGCAAAAATTTTTATTGTTGATAGCAGCAGCAGGTATCATCTGTTCATTTAAGGCAAAACAAATTACCTGGGTTGCCATCGGTGATTCCATTACTTATTTAAATGAACATGCCAACGAAACAGGTAACAGGGTAACCAAAGGTTATATGACCAGGGTAACAGAAAAACTACCTAAAGTAAAGTATACCAACCAGGGGCATAATGGCTGGACGAGTGGAGGTATTGCTGAGAATATTGAAAAATTAGACATAACAAAAGCAGATGTGTATTCTATTTTTTTAGGCACCAACGATTGGTGGCAGGGCAGGCCCATTGGCACATTGCAGGATTACCAAAACAATACCGGCAACTCTACCGTAATGGGCAGTTACCGCATTATCATTAACAAACTCCGTAGTTTGAATGGAGAGGCAAAAATTATTTTAATCACTCCTATGCAGCGGGTAGATTTTGTATACATAGCGGATATGAAAAATAATGCCTGGGGATCGTACAAAGAAAAGAACGGGCAACAGCTTGCGCAATTTGCTGAAGCTATTATTGCTATTGCAGGTTACGAACATTTATCTGTTGTTGACCTGTATAATAAAAGCGGGATGACACTTGAAAACCTTATAAAGTTTAAACGATTAAAAGATCCGCAAACGGGCATATATAAAAACTATCCCTACCCTTCTTTTATTGATGTGCCTTTTAATCCTGACACGGATGAATATCCCTACCCTACCGAAGCCATTAATATGACGTATGATGGCTTGCATCCGTCTGATAAGGGTTATGCTGTTATTGCAGATATGCTTGTGAAGATTATGAAAAAATATTAACCCCCTGCTTAGCATTTAATTGGCTGATTGTTCTACAACAAAAGAATTATATTTATTGGGCCCGTCACAAAACTAATATGTGCCTGATCTTTTTTTGCAGAAAAAAAGCGATCACTTTAAATGCAGGGGTGTTGCCCTTTTTTTGTGCATGGCTATTGTAATTTAAACAACATAAAAGGTTTGCAAATGTGTTGTTAAATGCTGTTGGAAGTTAAGCGTTGTAATAAAAATAAATGGGCGCATCCCATTAAAAAAAGTAAAAATTGTATATTTACCATACAGGCAAAAACAAATTGTATGAAGCAATGTAAAAAACTATTTCCGTTGATTTTTCTAATCATAACCTTTTGTGCCAGTGTGCTTTTGGTAAGTGCACAACAATCCGGCACTGCAAAAAAACTGGCCATAACCAACCTGGTGGATAGCCAGCAGTACGTTTTTTATGCAGAGTCAGTTATCCCTATGAGTGGCCGGCAAAAATTTTTGACATCCAGTTATACCGTCTATATTTCAAAAGATACGGTAATAAGTGACCTGCCTTTTTTTGGAAGGGCTTATTCAGCTCCAATAAATGCTGCAGATGGTGGAATTAAATTTACATCCATCAATTTTGATTATACATCTTCAGCAAGAAAAAAGGGTGGCTGGAATATTACTATCAAACCAAAAGATGTTCCGGATGTTCAGCAGCTTTCGTTCACCATTTATACAAATGGCACGGCTTATCTAAATGTAAATAGTACAAACCGCCAGTCTATTTCTTTTAATGGACACGTTGCAAAAAATAAATGAACAACCACCCAACACGTTAGCAAAAGATATGATCTGTAGTTATTAAAAAAACACGGCACAATTTAATTACAGATTTTATTTTTTTAGAAACTAAATCAAATAACTTCGCAGCAAATTTTAAATTTTAAATAACATGAAAAATAAGTATGTTCTTGTATTTGGTGCCCTGTGTACCTTATTGTTTAGCTCTTGTGTAAGTAAAAAAGTATTACAAAGTGAACAAGCTAAATATAGCCTGTTGCAAACAGAGTATGCCAAATTGCAGGATGACCTGAAAAACTGTAATACGTTAACAGCGGAGAATTCACAAAGCAAAGCTCTTTTGGAAGCAGAATTAGCGGGCCTTAGAAAGCAAATGGACTTTTTGAAAGACAACAATAGCACCGCATTAAAACAATTGGAAAGCTTATCAGTTATCAGTGGTTCACAAGCGGAAAGTATCAAAAAATCGCTTGATAATATCGGGGCCAAAGATGCTTATATCCAGGACCTGCAATCAGCCATCAGCCGCAAAGATTCGCTGAACCTTGCGCTGGTAACCAATTTAAAAGGTGCTATCGGAAATATGGATGATAAAGACATCAATATTAAAGTTGATAAGGGCGTGGTATATATCGACATCAGCGATAAACTATTATTTAAAAGCGGCAGCTTTGATGTGAGTGAAAAAGCCGGTACCGTTTTGGGTAAGGTTGCTACGGTATTAAAAAATCAACCCGACATTGAATTTATGGTGGAAGGACATACAGATAATGTTGCTTACAAAGGAAATGCTATGATGGCTGATAACTGGGACCTGAGTGTTAAAAGAGCTACAGCCGTGGTGCGAATTTTACAAAATCAATATGGCCTTAACCCTGCTAACATGACTGCCGCTGGCCGCAGCGAATACAAACCTGTTACAGACAACAGCACTGCCGAAGGCAAGGCTGCCAACCGCAGAACAAGGATTGTTATTTTGCCTCAGCTTGACCAGTTCTTTAAATTGCTGGAACCAAAAAAATAATTGCACACTTATAATATTTACAAAGCCATCTTATTGTAAGATGGCTTTGTTTTTTTTATATATCCCAACAATAAAGTGATAAGCAGATAATACAGTTGAGGCAAAAAGAATACTAAGAAGTACACTACGAAATATTCTATACTCGATATCTCCATTGATCACCATTCACCCATTCCCCTCTTTCCAACCTTGAAACAACTTAACTTTGTATCCATTTTTTAACGATCAATTATTATGACAAAACTTTCTATCAACATCAATAAAATTGCTACACTCCGTAACAGCCGTGGCGGCAATAACCCCGACCTTATTAAAACTGCTTTAGACATTGAACGCTTTGGTGGCGAAGGCATCACCGTACATCCACGGCCTGATGAAAGGCATATTCGCTACCGGGATGTTTATGGATTAAAAAAAATGATCCATACCGAATTGAATGTAGAAGGTAATTGTATTGAAGAGAAATTTGTAGCGATGGTATTGGCAAGTCAACCGGCACAGGTAACATTGGTACCGGATGCTTTGGGGCAAATTACCAGCAACCATGGATGGGACACCATGAAACACAAAGACTTCCTAATAAAAATGATCAGCCTGTTTAAAAGTGCCGGGATAAGGACTTCCATTTTTGTTGACCCGGTAATTGAAATGGTGGAAGGTGCTGCCGCTACAGGCACCGACAGAATTGAATTGTACACCGAAGCCTTTGCTAAGGAATATGCGGCAGGTAATAAAGAAGCTGCCATTAAACCTTATATTGCCGCTGCCGAAAAAGCAAACCAACTGGGTGTAGGCATCAATGCCGGACACGACCTTGATTTGCAAAACCTGCAATACTTTGCTCAACATATTCCAGGCCTGCTGGAAGTTTCTATTGGCCATGCATTAATTTGTGACGCCCTTTATTTAGGGTTGGAAAATACCGTGCAATTGTACAAGCGGTGTTTGAGTGGTGGAGCGCCTTATGATTATGACAAGTATTAGTTTTATTTCAGTCTTCCAATTTCCTCCCGGTATAAACTCTTCCCGACTCCCGATTTTTTTGAAAGATGCGCTCTCTCTAAAGCAAGTGAGCACTTGCGGCTTTTAAAAAGAAACAAATAACACAACCCCGTCAGCGGTTAAAAACCCTGACGGCGGTTGAGTGATATCTACAAACTTCTTTAAGACGGCAAACTACCATTACGCAAGATTATACCGAATATAGGAAGTGTACCAAAGAGCCCAAAAAGTAAAAGAGGGCGATGCAACGATGTGCCACATTGCTTCTTAGCCCGGACAAAAATTTCTTTATTATACACTCCAACTACTTTGCCGCTACCCCTGCGGCATCTAAGTATTTTGATAAATTAGTGATGGCAGCCGCAGCAATTTCAATCTGCTCCTGGGCTTCTTTCCAGTTGCGTTGTTCAAGTGCTTCTCTAATGCCGGGCAATGTTTTTACACCGTAGCCGGTAAAAAAGCCAGGGGCATAAATGGCATGCCTATACCAGCCGCGGCGGGGCAAGCCATCTTTAGTAAGTAACACCTGCTCTGCCTTGTACAGTTGTATATTTAGTTCATTTTTCTTTTTAGCGGTTAGTGTGTTGTTGCCCATAATTGCATGGAGGCCTTCCGCAGCTTTTTCTAAAACGGCTACAGAATTTTGCAGCGCCCCAAAGTTTAAAAAAGGTACTTCGTCTTTGGCTACGGGTGGCAACAACGGATCATTCACTTTATCAGCGATAGTGTAATATTTTTCTTTGATGAGCTGGTTTTCAACCGATGTATTTTCCCTCATCTCATCGGCAAGGGCAATTACTTCGCTGGTATATTTGCTGAGGGTAGTTTGCAGGTTGCGAAAATCAAAAGGCAATGATTCTGCATCTGCAAAACGCAGGGTGATACGGCCCGCTGTTTTAGCCAACACCACACCATACTCAAAAGTGGGGTCTTTAAAACGTTTGTACAAATCGTAGGAATCATAAATGGAGTGATACTCTCCCCCATCATCTTCACCGCCAAAACCCAGGTTTAAAGAAGGGATGCCGATATGCTGGGCAAAGGGCGAAAAATCTGAACCCGAACCTAAGGCCGGTAATGTAAATGTTTTTGCAGCCAGTAATTCTTTTTTTGCTTTTGCAGAACCTGCACTAACGATATCGTATGAACGCTTTCTGTCGAACACAGTAACGTTTGTTTCCGGATCGGTAACTGCTTTAGCGATCTCGGTAAATGCAGGCTCCAAAGCCTGTGAGCCACCGGCATCTAAAAAACCCCTTCCGTTACCATCTGAGTTAATGTACAACACAGCTTTCTGTTGTAATTCATCCGCATGAAATTCTACCCACTCGGTAGAGCCCATCAAGCCGGGTTCCTCCGCATCCCAGGCACAATACACAATAGTACGTTTTGGTTTCCATCCTGTTTTCATCATCTCGCCTACCGATCTTGCTTCTTCCAACATAGCCGCTTGTCCGCTCAGGGGATCGGCTGCACCATTCACCCAGGCATCATGGTGGTTGCCACGGATAACCCATTCCTCAGGAAATTGAGTGCCTTTTAATTTGGCTATAACATTATTGATTGGCCGCACCTGCCAGTCGAAGGCAAGTTTTAAGTGTATCTTATTTTTACTTGGCCCTGCATGATAAGTGATGGGCAACGCACCTTTCCATGGATCAGGCACCACCGGGCCTTCAAGGCTTTCGAGCAGGGGCAAAGCATCGGCATAACTGATAGGGATGACCGGTATTTTTAATAAATTGGTGGCCTCTTTTCTATCTAACCTTTTGGCATCTTTAGTGGCGCCAATACCGGGTGTTAACGGATCGCCGGGATAAATGGGCATATCCATAACCGAACCTCTTTGAGCACCCGTAGCCGGTCGGGAAGGGCCTTTGGGATAAACGTCGCCCTGGAAATAACCATCGTCTTTGGGATCAGAATAAATGATGCAGCCGATGGCACCATGCTCCTGTGCTACTTTTGGTTTAATGCCCCGCCAGCTTTGCCCGTATTTTGCAATCACTATTCTGCCTTTTACATCAATACCCATGCGGGCCAATTTTTCATAATCGGCCGGTACACCATAGTTTACAAAAACCAGTTCAGCCGTTACATCACCATCGGGGCTCCAGCAATTGTATACCGGTAATTGTGTTGATTGCTGCCCTGAAGTGGCATCTTCTTTTAAAGCCGGTTCTTTTAAGGCGGCGGTGAATTTTGTAGTGCCTGTCATTTCCAGCAGCCGTGTTACCGGTGTTGGAAACAATACATAAAAAGTTTCTATTGCTGCATCGTAACCCCAGCTTTTAAATTTATTGAGGATGTATTTGGCATCGGCTTCATCGCCGGGGGAACCTACATGGTGTGGCACAGCAGATAATTCTTTTATGAACAAGTCTATATTTTTTGCACTCAGGTTGGCATCGAATTTTTTTTCGGCTGTTAGCTGTGCTTCTGCGGCGGCAGGGCTAAAACCGAGTATAGCACTGGTTTGTGCAATTGAAGCAACTGCAATAAAACTAGCTGCCAATAGCAGGGCACAATATTTTCTCATGGTATTAAATTTGGTAAGTTTTTTTATTTTGTCTTTGTATTGCCTCTTTAACGAATATAGTTTTTTAATGCTGAATTAAAGCTATAACAAAAAAACATAGACCCCTTAATAACACAAATAATACTACATGTAGAAAAATTGTTTACCAGGGGATATTATATAATCACGTTTAAAAAATGAAGGATTAAAATAGGTAGGGTGCTAAAATATTTTATTAAAATAATATCTGTCATGCAACATTTTCTCTTGTAAAACACTCTGAACAATAGTATGATTAAAATATTTGCTTTCGCAATAACACTAAGCTCAATAGCCTTTAATTGTAAAGCTCAGGTTTATATTGAACCTATTTCAGGCTTTCAACTTGATTTAAATAATCAGGATAAGTTCAAACAAATCAATACTGCAGCTCAGTTAACCTTTCACAAAAACCGGCGTTACGAATTTATTGTACGATTACAAAAAACATGGCCGATAAAATACCTTTCCAGTGATTCTTCTTTTAGCCTTAATCCAGCACTACCTCTTTATGCAAATGCCCCAAAAAAAATCAGGGCATTTTCTTATTCATTGTCTATTGGGAATCGCTTTACAATTTTAGGAGGCAAAACCAATAATATTTTTTCTGTTATTTTGTATGCGGGACTTACTGTGCAAACCTTTGCAATATCATATAAATACGATAAAACCAATTATACCATATTAAACCCGGATAAAAGTATAACCAAAGCTGGGTTATTTTTAAGCGGGGGTTTTGAATATATGCATAAGTTAAAAAGTGGCCGGTTTTTTACACAGCTTATTGTTGCCTCGCCGCCTGCAAGAAAAATGAAATATCCAGCAAACTTCGGCTTTGTGGCTCCATTATCATTAAATATCGGTTATTCTATTTTCATTAAAAAACTAAAGCGAAAAAAATAATTTTTATGAAAACCTTACTGCTTGTATTGATTGCTGTCTTGGCGCTATTGGGTTGCGAAACTGATTTTACCAACTATTATGCTGACGGTGAAGATAAAGGCATCGCCATTTTTTCAGACAAATTTAATAATATTTCGTCGTGTTTAATAGCAGGTAAACCGTGGCGAACTGTATCTAGAAAATCGTCTGGTTTCCCTAATCTGCATACGGGTTATGAGGTAAATATTATGAGGCAAAAGAGTGGTATAGCTAAGGATACTTTAATAATTGAATGGTATGGATATTTTGAAAATAGGAATAATAATTATGGCCAATTATATTTAAATCTTCATCTTGCCCTGCCAGCCAATTCTACTTTTAAAGATTTATCAGCATTGCAGGGTAAACGAATTAATATAGACAGCACCAACGGTTTTTTTATGCTGACAGATCCAGATATAAACCCTACCAAGATAAAAGGAACAGGCAGTATTTATTTTCATACCTCCCAATTTGAATCTGTTGCTACACGTGGATATAACGGAAATATATCAGGCTTATTTGAAGCCGATTTTACGTCTTTTAAAATTGCCCGAGGAAGGTTTGACCATTTTATTACAGAAGAGCAAATGCGGGAATTTTAATACTGTATTTTTCAGTAGCGTAAGATATTCCTAATACTCTGTTTAATAAGTTCCAATACATCACTATTTCAGCAACGCACTCAGCTTTCGTTCCAGTGCCGGGCCACGTAAATTTTTTGCCACTATCTTTCCATCGGGACCTATTAAAAAGTTTTGTGGAATACTGAAGATGCCGAATTGTTGTGCTACTGAATTGCTCCATCCCTGCAGGTCGCTTACATGGTTCCAGGTTAAACCATCCATATTAATGGCGTCTACCCATGATGGTTTGGCCTTATCCAAACTAACGCCCAGCACAGTGAAATTCTTATCTTTAAACTTATTATAATTGGCTACTACATTGGGATTTTCCTGGCGGCAGGGCCTGCACCAGCTTGCCCAAAAATCTACCAACACATATTTACCCCTTAAAGAAGATAAACTTACAGGAGTGCCGGTGGTATCAGGTTGTGTAAAATCTGCCAGCACGGTACCTACCGCATTTTTCTTTGCTTCAGTAATTTGCTGGGCGATATAATTACCCATAGCAGAAGTTTTTAAATCATTGCTCAGCACATTGTACATGGTTTCCATTTTAGCGGCATCATCTGCCAACTGGTTGTAGCGGATTATGGCCAATGGCGTTACATAAGAAGTTGGGTGCTGCTGAATAAAATTCTCAATTGCCTGCAAAGCCTGTGTAGTTGCAGTAGCATCTTCTGCTGCATTTTCTGCAAATACTTTTTGGTAAGGCTGAATGGTTTTTAAAAAAGCTTCATAGTCTGCATGTGAAGGAGAACCTTTTACAAACGGGCTTTCAATGGTCTCTTTTGTGGTAACAATTTTTACATCACTATTGTCTAAAAACAATGTAAGATAAGGGGGTTGCTTGTTGAATAAGATAACTTTAAAATCAGGTGCGGCAACTTTCCCTTTGAGGGTAAATTTATTTTTAGCAATGGTCGTTTCTGTTTCAGGAGCTCCTGTTTGTCCGTTTAATAATGCAACTGTAGTGCCGTCTGCAAAACCTGTCACTTCTCCATTAATTACAAAACCATCAATGGGTTTTGCCGGCAGCACTATAGCCTTTTTTACAAGCGGTGCTGATTTTGCTTTTGCCTTTGTCTGAGCGTTGAGTAACATCGGTAATACCAACACTATAAAAAATATCTTCTTCATATTTACAATTTGAATTGGCAATTTAACCTGTTTTAGCCAAATGAATCAGGACAGGAGGGTATTTAAGAATTCTTTAGTGGTTGCCTGTATATCAATGCTGTTTTGCAATGCTTTAATATAAGCACTTCCTATAATGGCACCGTTTGTATTAGCTGCTGCCGATTGAAAAGTGGCTCTATCTTTAATACCGAAGCCTACCAGGATGGGATTTTTAAGTTGCATGTTTTGTAATTTTTTAAAGTAGCCACTTTGATCGCTGATGGCTTTATTATTCCCTGTTGTTGACGATGAGGAAACGGCATATAAAAATCCGCTGCTCAAACCATCTATCTTTCTTATTCTGGCTTCGCTTGTTTCGGGTGTTACCAAAAAAATAAATTTGAGGCCATGTTTTTCAAAAAGCTGCTGATAAGTAGTTTCAAATTCGTACATGGGTAAGTCCGGTAAAATAATACCATCAACACCAACGGCTTCTGCGGCGGCACAAAATTTTTCAAGGCCATATTGCATAATGGGATTCATGTAGCCCATTAAAATGATGGGTACCTGTATCGTTGCTCTTACGGATTGAAGTTGTTGAAATAATATTGAAATGCTCATGCCATTTTCTAATGCTACCATGTTACTTTGTTGTATCACCGGCCCATCGGCTAATGGATCGCTGTAGGGCATTCCAATTTCTATCAGGTCGGCACCATTTTGTTGTAATGCAGTTAATACTTCTATTGTGCTGTTTAAATGCGGGTAGCCTGCTGTGCAATACACGTTTAAAACATTTTTCTTTTTTTGATCAAAGAGTTTATCAATTCTGTTCATGATTTTATTTTAATGAAATTTCCATTTTTATGTTGGCCCTTTTATATTCTGATTTAAAACCTACGATCTCTTTAAATCCAAACTTTTCATATAAATGAATGGCCGGGCCAAGTGTTGTATTTGAATACAGGATGATCTTTTCAAGATTCAATCTTGTTCCTTCCTGCAGGCAATGGGCTATCATGGCATTGCCGATTTTCTTTCCCTGGAACTGCTCGTCTACCGCCATCTTTGACAATTCAAAAACTTTATCTGTTACTTTCAGCAATGCGATCGTTCCTGCTACTTCCCCATCCAGGAGGGCAAAATAAATAAACCCTCCTTCGGTAATGTAATACTTCACAGGATTGCTCAACATTTTTTCATCCAAAGGTTCTACTTCAAAATATTTTGTCAGCCAGGCTTTGTTTAATGCGGCAAAGTCAGCAGCAAGGCTTTCGGTAAAAGGGATTATTGTTATGTTGTTTTGCATTTGTTGATGTTGCTTATCTTTTCTAAGTGGGCTGTTTTATTTTGTTGCTCGCTTTTTAAAATGGTTCCTTGTTTCACCTCATCCGCCCTCTGGGCACCTTCTCCTTTAGGAGAAGGATCGGTTCGATGATTTTACTGCATAGGAAGCGTTGGTTTAAGTGGTTGATGACATTTTATTAAATCTCATTCTTTTTATTTTTTACAAATGCTTCTATTGTATTTACTACAGTCGCTATTGTTTCAATAATTTCCTGATTTGTAAAACGCAGAACAGTGATCCCATTTTCATTTAAAACTTTTGTCCTTTCTATATCGTATTCTTTAATGTCTTTTTCATTGTGGATTCCGCCATCTGCTTCAATGCACAATTTGATTTCGTGGCAATAAAAATCCAGCACATAATTTCCAAACGGATGTTGCCTTCTGAACTTTAGGTTTAGCAACTTTCTGTTCCTATGCGATTGCCATAATTTCTCTTCTGCCTCCGTTTTTGCATGTCTTAGATAATGCGCATTTTCATACGTGGATGGATTAGCATTGTTGTGTAAGTTTTCATTATAGTCTGCCATAACAAAATTAATTTACAAATTATAGTGCTCTAAAAGCCCCTCTCCTCAAGGAGAGGGGTTGGGGTGAGGTGCCTTCAATTTGGTAAACTCTTCCCAAAAAGAGCCTCCCTACACATATTTCATATACGTATCTAAATCCTTATCCCCTCTTCCACTTAAACAAATTACCACCACATCGTCTTTTTTAAATTTCATTTCATTCAATACATGAAAGGCATGCGCTGTTTCCAATGCCGGGATAATCCCTTCCGTCCTGCTTATTTCAAAAGCAGCCTTTAATGCTTCTTCATCCGTGGCACTCATAAAAACAGCACGGCCGCTTTTAAATAAATGTGCATGCAGCGGGCCAATGCCCGGATAATCCAAACCCGCTGAAATACTGTGTGGCTCTGTAACCTGGCCATCCTCCGTTTGCATCAGTAAACTTTTACTGCCATGCAAAATACCAGGTTTACCCAACTGTGTTGTTGCCGCACTCATGCCACTATCAATGCCGCAACCGGCGGCTTCCACTGCTACCAGTTGCACAGTAAGATCATCTAAAAAATGATAAAAAGCACCGGCTGCATTGCTACCACCACCCACGCAGGCAATCACATGGGTAGGCAATTCGCTGCCTGTTTTTTCGAGCAATTGTTTTTTTATTTCTTTGCTGATAACACTTTGAAAACGGGCTACCATATCGGGGTAAGGATGTGGCCCTACCACACTACCGATGATGTAATGTGTATCCACCGGATTATTTATCCAATCCCTGATGGCTTCGTTGGTAGCATCTTTGAGCGTTTTGCTGCCACTTACCGCCGGCACAACAGTAGCACCCAACATTTTCATACGGGCCACATTGGGCGCCTGCCGTTCAATGTCTTTTTCGCCCATGTACACAATGCACTCCAGGCCTTTTAATGCACATACCGTAGCCGTAGCAACGCCGTGTTGACCGGCACCTGTTTCGGCAATGATCCTTGTTTTGCCAAGCCGTTGCGCTAATAATATCTGGCCGACTGTGTTGTTAATTTTATGAGCGCCGGTATGGCAAAGGTCTTCCCGCTTTAAATAAATTTTTACGCCGTGTTTTGCACTTAACCTTTCCGCTAAAAATAAGGGTGTCGGCCTGCCCACATAATCAGCAAGCAATTGCTGAAACTCTTTTTGAAATTCAGGATCGTACATTATTTGCAGGTATTGTTCCTGCAACTGTTTTACATTGGGGTACAACATTTCAGGAATAAAAGCCCCGCCGAAATCGCCGTAATAACCATGTTCGTCAACTGCGAAATTATTTTTTTTTGTAGTCATCATTTGTATTTCAATTTAACATTGTTGTGTCACTCCCTTGTACCGTAAACCATTGTGGAACTCCTTAAAATTTTAGTTTATTTTTTATCTGGTTGCAATAAAAAAAATCATTTAGCATTTTTAAATTCCTCTCAAACAATCAATTCCAAAAATTTCAAATCCATCCAGCGGTTAAACTTGAACCCTACTTCTTTAAAATGCGCTACTTCAATAAAGCCAAATTTTTTATGCAGTTCTATACTTGCTTCATTGTTTGCTTCTATGCCTGCTACAATTGCATGTAATCCCAATTGCTTTGCTGCATCTATTAATGGTGGCATTAATAATTTAGCTACCCCCTTGCCCCTGCTGTTGGTGGCAACATACACCGAATTTTCTACTGTGTATCGGTAACCAAACCATGGCCTGAAAGGGCCGAGGGTACTGAATCCTATCACCTTTCCATCTTCCATAGCAGTAAATACCGGAAAGCCCTGTTCTTTTTTCATAGCGCACCATTCCTGGCGCATGGCAAGTGTATGTGGCTCCTCGTGCCACACGGCTGTTGTGTTTATGATGATGTCGTTGTAGATTTCCAACAGTGTTGGAATATCTTCTTCGGTGGCAGTTTGTATTGTTACCATAATTTTACCCCTATCCCCTAAAGGGGGATTATAGATTTTAAAATTGTTGACCTCTTAAATATCATCGTTGAAACGCTTTAATAAAAGTTCAGGTTACCACAACTGTACAAGAGTGCGACGCCACTGAAGTTTCACATAGCTTCTTAGCCTGGACACCCCTATCCCCTGAAGGGGAACTGTAGCTTTTAAAATTG